>DASYSV010000321.1:0-2717 GCA_036010185.1 Puia sp. | reverse complement strand
CCGTACGCATGAAGAGCATCCTGCCGAATTGTCCACGACCCTGGTTCAGAAAGCAATTCACTACCTGTTCCCGGCCATGCTGGGTTCTTCTATCAGCACGATCGTGATCTTTATTCCGTTTGTGCTCATGAGCGGGGTAGCGGGCGCTTATTTCAAAGTGCTGACCAATACGATGATCATCACCCTCGTATGCTCCTTTCTAGTGACCTGGATCGGGCTGCCGGTCATCTACTTGCTGCTGACACGTCAGCGGAATAAGACGCGGACGCTCAAACCGCATAATGTCAAAACGCAGCGGTGGGTTGCCTTTTTCATCCGGCGCGCCTGGATCAGCCTGCTCATCATGGGCGTTCTGGCAGGGCTTATCTGGTGGATATTGCCCCAGCTCGAAACGGGTTTCCTGCCTGAAATGGATGAAGGCACCATCGTGCTGGACTATACCTCGCCGCCCGGCACTTCGCTGCAGGAAACAGATCGTCTTTGCCGCGAAATGGAGAAGATCATCGTGACGACGCCGGAAGTGGAGGCCTATTCCCGCCGTACGGGAACGCAAATGGGTTTCTTTATCACCGAACCCAATACGGGCGATTACGAGATACAGCTGAAAAAGGACAGGGAAAAGACCACCGATGAAGTGATCGGGTACCTTCGCAAACGGATCGAGGCGACACAACCCGCGCTCCGGATAGATTTCGGAGAGGTGATCGGTGACATGCTGGGTGATCTTATGACATCGGTGCAGCCCATCGAGGTCAAGATCTTCGGGAACGATCAGTCCGAGCTGCATCATCTGTCCCAACAGGTGGCCGATGTCGTCGGTAAGGTGGAGGGCACAGCGGACGTGTTCAACGGCATCGTGATCGCCGGCCCTTCCGTGAGCATCGAGCCGGACTATGCCCGGCTGGCACAGTTTGGATTAACCCCGGCGAACCTGCAATACCAACTGCAAAGCTCGCTCGAAGGCAATATAGTAGGTACGCTGCCCGAAAAGGAACAATTGACGAATATCCGCATGGTTTACCCGGGAAGCCGGACGCTCAGCGTGGCCGACATCAGCCGCCTGCAGATCTTCCTGCCGGACGGCAAGCTGAAACCCATCACCGATCTGGCGAGGGTGACCGTAAAGGCCGGAGACGCCGAGATCCAGCGCGAGAACCTGCAATCCATGGGGGTAGTCACCGGACGCCTGGAAGGAAGGGACCTGGGCGGCGTCATGAAGGATATTCAGCAGAAGGTGAGCTCGGGGATCGCCCTTCCGGCGGGATACCATATCACTTACGGTGGCGCCTATGCGGAACAGCAACAGTCGTTCAGCGAGCTGCTGGTCATCCTTATTACCGCCAGCCTGCTTGTCTTCGGCGTTATCCTTTTCCTTTACCGGCGTTTTGCCGTAGCCTTGCTGATCCTCGTGATCGCAGTGCTCGGCATATCGGGCAGCTATCTCGGACTATATCTTACCCATACGCCATTGAATGTAGGCAGCTATACCGGTCTGATCATGATCGTCGGGATCATCGGAGAGAATGCCATCTTTACATTCCTGCAGTTCAGGGACAGCCTGGCTACGCAAACGGTCGATGAGGCGGTGATCTATGCCATCTCGACGCGGCTGCGACCCAAGCTCATGACAGCGCTGGGAGCCATCATCGCCCTGATGCCGCTGGCGCTGGGTATCGGCGCCGGCGCACAACTTCACCAGCCATTGGCCATTGCCGTTATCGGCGGTTTCGTGATCGCCCTGCCGCTGTTACTGATCGTGCTGCCGTCCATGCTGCGGTGGATGTATCGCGGGAAGGGCGCTGCCTCGGTCATGGCGGATATTTGATCTATGGAAGACATCGTTATCCATATTCGAACGGCGGTGGCAAATGATGCCGCTTTGATCGCCGATTTCAGCCGCCGGACGTTCTTCGAAAGTTTTGCGCAGTATAACACCGCGGAGAATATGCGTCTCTATCTTGATGAACAGTTTCCACGCGAAAGACAGATGGCCGAGGTGGGGGCGCCGGGCCGCATGTTCCTGCTGGCATACCTGGGCGACCGGCTGGTAGGCTTTGCCTCGTTGCGCGAATCTGATCCTCCCGAAGGATTGAAAGGGGAGAATGGTATCGAGATCGTGCAACTATATTCCGACCGGGAGACGATCGGCAAAGGAGTAGGGCCGGCGCTTATGCAGGCCTGCCTGGATACCGCCCGTTCCCAGGGCCGTGATTGGGTATGGCTGGGTGTCTGGGAGAACAATCACCGGGCGAAGGCCTTTTATGCGAAATGGGGATTCGAGCGATTTGGCGAGCACATCTTTATAGTCGGGTTGGATGCGCAGACCGACTGGTGGATGCGGCGGCGTCTATAAAGCCACCGTGTGTGCCGCCGCAACCATTCGTTGCAGCCTGGCCTTTTTCTCCGGCCATTCTTCATCGATGATACTGTATACTACTGTATCGCGCCGCGAACCGTCATTACGGATGGCATGTTTGCGCAACACACCTTCCAGGACCCCGCCTATCTTTTCGACGGCGCGCTGCGACCGGATGTTCTGATGCGCGATCCGGAACTGGACGCGATAGAAGCCCACGGTTTCGAAAAGATATTGCAACAGCAACAGCTTACACTCCTTATTGTAGACCTGTCCCCATAACTCCGGGACATACCACGTGTGCCCGATCTCCGCCCATTTATCTTTATACACGACACTGTGTATCCGGGTCATCCCGACG
>DASYSV010000272.1:0-4063 GCA_036010185.1 Puia sp. | reverse complement strand
GTCCCTTCACGCATCCATGTCCGGACGTGCTTTTCAAGAGTGGGCAGATCCTTGATCATCACCATTTCGCCGGCTTCCTCCATCGCCTTGTACCACGCCAGCTGGCCCTGCGTCTGTGCCCATGCCTGCCAGGGGGAGTGCCATCCGGATAAGGGATTGTCCGGCGCGACATAACGTGCGATCTGGGTCGCAACCACCAACCCTATGTCACCACCTCTCAGTGCCGGCAAGGACACCGTCCCCCTGCCCCTGTCGGGTTTATCGGTCAACCCCGCCTCGCGCTCGCGGATGGCCGCTACAGGCAGGGTGAGATCGCGGTTCCATTCCAGCGCATTCATAGCCAGATCGAGGTGTGCGTCGATGGTAAACATATGATCAAATATACAAACCCCCTGCCGAAAGCCCCCGGTACCCTATATTTGTCATCACAACCTCCTCAATCATGAGAATAACTATGCCGTTCCTCTTGGCGCTGTTGCTATCCGCGCCCTCCGCATTCTCGCAGCTGGGCGTTTCCGCACTGAAGACCGAGAATCTCTCCGATCCCATCGGTATCGACAGCCGGCAGCCCCGTTTCAGCTGGCAGCTGACCGCCCCTTCCCAGGATCGCGACGTCCTCCAGACAGCCTACGAGATCCGCGTCAGCCGACGCCCGGAAGGCAAAGACGCGGTCTGGAATTCCGGCAGGATCGCCAGCCAACAGTCCACACAGGTGCTCTATGACGGCCCCGCCCTCCGCGAAGAAGAAAACTATTGCTGGCAGGTCAGGGTCTGGGATAATAAAGGACGTCATTCTTCCTGGAGTACGACGGCTACATGGCAAATGGGTCCGCTGAAACCCGCAGACTGGAAGGCCGCATGGATCCAACCGGCATTACCGGATACCATCGCCTGTCCCCTCCTCCGCACAACCTTCACAGCAAAAGGCTCGATCGCCTCCGCTATCGTCTTTATAACCGCTCACGGCCTCTATGAGGCGCAGCTCAACGGTCACCGCATCGGCGATGCAGTATTTACTCCCGGATGGACTTCCTATAACCACCGGCTGCAATACCAGGCCTATGATGTCACGGGGTTGATCACACCCGGAAAAAATGCCATCGGCGCTCTGCTCGGCAATGGCTGGTACAGCGGCTATATCGGTTACGACTGGCAGCACGATGTCTACGGCAGCAAGCTGGGGCTGCTGCTACAGCTGGTCATACGCTATAAGAACGGGCAGACCGAAACCATCGTGTCCGGTCCGGGCTGGAAGTCTTCCACGGGTGAAGTGCTTCATTCCGAGATCTATAACGGCGAGACCATCGATCACCGCAAGGAGAAAAAAGACTGGTCTCTGGCCGACTATGACGATAAGGGCTGGAATAACGCCGATACCGCTGTCTTCCCCATGGATAACCTGGTGGCCACCGTGAATGAGCCGGTCAGAAGACATGAGACCTTCCATGCGGTCAAACTGCTAACGACGCCAAAGGGCGAACATGTCATCGATTTCGGTCAGAATCTCACCGGCTGGGTGGTGGTGAAAATAAAAGGAAGATCCGGCGACAGCGTTCGTCTGTCCCACGCCGAAGTGCTCGACAAAGAGGGCAATTTCTATACGGACAATCTGCGGGGCGCAAAGGCGCAGGACCTCTTTGTCCTCCGGGGAGGAGAGGAGGAAGTCTTCGAACCCCATTTCACATTCCATGGTTTCCGCTATATCCGCATCGAAGGATGGGAGGGCCGAATCGACCCCGACGATTTCACCGCCGTTGCACTCTACTCGGATATGCCGAAGACCGGCGAATTCACCTGTTCCAACGCCATGATCAATCAGCTGCAGCATAACATTCAATGGGGCCAGCAAGGTAATTTTCTCGATATCCCCACCGACTGTCCGCAGCGCGACGAAAGACTCGGATGGACCGGCGATGCACAGGTCTTTTCACGAACCGCCGCCTTCAACCGCGGTACGGAGAACTTTTTCTCCAAATGGCTGAAAGACCTGGCTGCGGACCAACTTCCCGGCGGCTCCGTGCCCTTCGTCATCCCGAACGTGACGGGTACAGGCACCAGCGCCGGCTGGGCCGACGTCGCCACCATCATCCCCTGGAACCTTTATCTCGTCTATGGTGATACCGTCGTACTAAGAACGCAATACCCCAGCATGAAGGCCTGGGTGGAATACATCCGCCATCAGGCTAAAGACAATCTCTGGAATACCGGTCATCACTTTGGCGACTGGCTTTTCTATCGCCCCTTCGATGACAATGACGGGCGCTCGGCCGTCACGGATAAATACCTCATCGCTCAATGTTTCTATGCTCACTCCACCCAATTACTGATCGATGCGGCCCGCGTCCTCGGCAAAAAGGACGACGTAGAGGCCTATAGTACGCTGTTGCAAAAGATCAAAGATGCCTTTCTCCGCGAATACATGACCCCCGACGGCCGCCTGGTCTCCGGTACCCAAACGGCCTATGTACTCGCGCTGCAGTTCGATATGTTGCCGGAATCCTTAAGAAAACAGGCAGCCGAACGGCTTATAAAGAATATACAGGATTACAACTATCACCTTACGACCGGTTTTCTCGGGACACCCTATCTATGCCACGTACTCAGCCGTTATGGCTATACACGGGTCGCCTACCGCCTCCTGCTGCAGGATACTTATCCGTCCTGGCTTTATCCCGTAAAAATGGGCGCCACCACCATCTGGGAACGCTGGGATGGTATCCGCCCCGACGGTAGCTTCGAAACACCCGGCATGAATTCCTTTAACCACTATTCCTATGGCGCCATCGGAGACTGGATGTACCGGGTCATAGCCGGTATCGATACCTATGAGGACGGCCCCGGTTACCGGCATAGCAGCATCGCCCCGCAACCCGGCGGAGGTCTCGACTCGGCAGGTGCCGATCTTCTCACCGGTTATGGACGACTCAGCAGCCACTGGCGGCTGACGAATGATTCGCTCAGCATGGACATTATCGTCCCTGTCAATACCACATCGACCGTCACCATCCCCGCCCCCGCAGGAGGCATGATAACGGAAGGCGGCAGGAAACTCGCCGACGTAAAGGATATCTCCATCGAATCCGTCGGAGAAGGATTCCTGGCCGTACGGATAGGTTCAGGCACGTATCATTTCGCCCTCAAAGTCTTAAACTAGGTTAATGGCGGGCACAGGGTTTGGGTTTACCTTTGTTAAAATAATTGCACCATGGCTACGACCAACTGGATACTCGATCCTTCCCACTCGGAAGTGGAATTCAAGGTAAAACACATGATGATCTCCAATGTCAGCGGCAGATTCACGAAATTCAACGCTACGCTGGAGACCGAAGGCGAAGACTTCATGACGGCAAAGGTCACCTTCACCGCGGACATCGATTCGATCACTACCGGATCCGACCAGCGCGATGGTCATCTGAAATCTCCCGATTTCTTCGATGCGGCGAAATTTCCCCAAATAAAATTCTCGACCACCAAATATGAGAACGTTGACAACGACGGCTCCTATGAGGTATATGGCGAACTGACCATCCATGGTGTGACGAAAACCGTCCGCTTCGATACCGAATTCGGCGGCGTCATCAAAGATCCCTGGGGTAACACCCGCGCAGGCATCACCGTCAGCGGTAAGATCAACCGCAAGGACTTCGGTCTCACCTGGAACGGCGTGACGGAAGCAGGCAACCTCATCGTCAGCGAGGATGTTCGCGTCCACGTCGGTTTGGAATTCGTGAAAGGATAAGACGTACATTTGCCGCATGCATTATGTCTCGGTGGAAGAGCTTGAAAAGTCTTACGGCGTCAAGCCGCTGTTTCGCAACATCAGTTTCCATATCGAAGAGGGCGATAAGATCGCCCTCGTTGCGCGCAACGGCAGCGGAAAATCCACGCTTCTGAAGATACTCTCGGGTAAAGATACCCCCGATGATGGCACTGTGTGGATACATAAGGATGTCACGGTAGCGCTTTTCGAACAGGAACCGACCTTTATGGAAGACCGCTCCATCTTAGACAACATCTTCCACCACGAACATCCTATCATCAACGCCATCAAGGACTATGAAGA
>DASYSV010000410.1:0-6416 GCA_036010185.1 Puia sp. | reverse complement strand
ATTTTGTCCATCGCGTTCGGCGAGTGAGGGTATCATAGTGTAAAGGTAGGGGATGATGCAACGAACGGGCGATTATAATTGTCAACCAATTCAATAAAGGAAAATGGATCATCACCAGTTGGTCAGGGATTGTCTCAGGGGGGATGGGACCGCTCAGCGGCAGCTCTATGAGCAATTCGCTGGCGCCATGCTGGGGGTGTGCTATCGCTATACCAAATCCCTGGTCGATGCGGAAGATGTGCTGCAGGAAGGGTTTATTATGGTTTACAAGAATTTGCACCAGTTCAATTTTGCCGGGGAGCTGGGGGGGTGGATCCGCCGGATCATGGTCAATACGGCAATCAATTATCTCAAGAAGAACAGCCGGTATCAGACCGACCTGCTCTATACGGACGGCGTCCTTCATCCCGTCAGCGACGATGACCCCGAGGTTTCTTTGAGCACCAAGGAGCTGGCAGAGCTGATCAGGCAATTGCCGGCGGGATACCAGACCATTTTCAACCTGCATGCCGTCGAAGGTTATAGTCACGTGGAGATAGGAAAGATATTGGGCATCAAGGAAGGGACGTCCCGTAGCCAGTATGCGCGGGCAAGGTCCCTGCTCATCAGCTGGATAAATAGATTTGAAGCTGCGAATAAAAATGAAACGACCTATGTACGACCCTAGATTTGAGAAGGCAGTTCAGCACAAGATGGAGGAGCTGGAGATCCGCCCTTCGGAGTCGGTATGGGTAAATATCGAAAAGACCGTTTCTGCGGAGCGTCGCCGGCGTGGCGCGCCGTTCTTCTGGCGGCTGTTCATAGCCACCATGCTCGTTGGCGGTGTCGTCACGGGATATTATTTCGGGGAGAAGGCCGGGAGGAGATCTGTGGCGCCGGCGACTGCTCGGGCCGGGACAGCCGGAGGGGCTAAAGCGTCCGCTTCCGATCCGTCGGGACCGCCCGAAACAAGGAACAAACAGGTGGAAGTATCGAAGACGCCGGCGGCAGCGTCAGCAGCTTCGAAAAAGAAATATACCAGAACGACTACCAGCGATGACTCTGTGATACATGCGACCATAGTTTCGAAGCAGACGGCGGAAGAGAGGTTTGCAGATGAGGCGAAGACGTCTGCAGATGAGGCGAAGACATCGTCAGATGAGGCGAAGACATCGTCAGATGAGTCGAAGACATCGTCAGATGAGGCGAAGACATCGGTGACCGGCAATTCCCGCATCGGGGCATATCTTTATACACCGGGTCTGGAAGAACAGCGGTATGGTGTCCGGGTTCAGGGTGCTTCGTTGAAAACGAATAAGAACATGGTCTCTTTGAATACCCTATCGCAGGTGAGACGACCCTGGGAGGCGGGGTTTGTCGCGGGAGGCGGATTCGATCGTCTCAATCGTCTGGATGGCGGCCAGGCGGGGAATGCCGCATCCTATACGGCATCCTCCTTTTATGGTCTGACACGGGCAGCGACAAAGACCGATATTTCGGACGTGCGACCGGGCGCTTCTTTTTATGCCGGCATTTATCTGCAGAAACAGGTTTCGAACCGATGGACCTTTCATACCGGGTTGGATCTTCACTATTATAGCACAAGCGTGAGCATCGGACAGCAATTGAATGTGATAGCTTCGCCCGCAGCCTCTCTGCTGAACCAGACCGCGCTTGCCGCCGCGCCTGCACCGTTGGTGTTCACGGTAGGCGATCTGCAGAATTTTGTCAACCGTTACTACCTGCTGGAGCTGCCGGTATCGATGCAATACAGGATCAACCGGAGCAAGCTGTTGCCGCTGTTCGTGGAGGGAGGCGCCGCCGTTTCGAGGCTGATGGGCGCCAATGCCATTTTCTACAACCCTTCGACGGGTCTTTATCTGAAGAATGAAAATGTACTCAACAAGACGCAATTCAACATATCCTCCGCATTGCTGGTCGGGCTTCCTTTCCATGGTATCCGCATCCAGGCAGGACCGGAGGTGCAATATGGTCTGACCCCGCTGATCAATGGTCAGGGTCTGGGGGATCAGCACTTTTTTTATGCAGGTGTCCGGCTGGTGGTTCTGCCGGGCCGGAAATAAAACTCAGATTGCGTCGTAGTCCGGCCCATTTGGTACGCTTGATCGCCGAATGCCGGAATATCTCCCGGAATTTTTCTTCCGTCAACTCTTCCCAGTCGCGTGTCCTAAAATTCAGGATCGCCGGCAATGGCGTAAAGGCCGGTTCGGCGGCGGGTCTTGCAAAACGGTTCCACGGACACACGTCCTGACAGGTATCGCATCCGAAAAGCCAATCGTCGAAACGCCCCTTCATGGCATCGGGGATCAGCTGATCTTTCAGCTCGATGGTAAAATAGGAGATGCATTTGCTGCCGTCCACGACGCGATCATCGGAAATGGCTTCCGTAGGACACGCGTCGATACAGCGACGACAGGTACCGCAATAATCACCCGCGAAAGGCGCGTCATACTCCAGCGGGATATCCACGATCAGGGTGGCGATAAAGAAGAATGAGCCCGCCTTCCGGTTGAGCAGATTGCCATTCCTGCCAATCCAGCCAAGACCGCTGCGTACTGCCCAACTGCGTTCCAGTACAGGAGCGCTATCGACGAACCCGCGGCCGTCGATCTCTCCGATCGCCGAGCGCATGTTTTCCAGCAGCCGGTTCAACTTGGCACGTATGACCTCATGATAATCTTCGCCGTAGGCATATTTGGCGATACGGGGAACCTCCGCAGGCTGTTGTACCGGAGGAAAATAATTCATCAACAGCGTAATGACCGATCTTGCTCCCGGCACCAGCCGGGAAGGATCGATCCGCAGATCGAAATGATTCTCCATGTAGTGCATCGTACCCTGCATGCCTTTACCCAACCACTCTTCGAGCCGGCGGGCGTCGTCGTCGAGACGAACGGCCTTTGCGATACCGCAGTGATCGAAACCAAGCTCGCTGCTCCAGGTTTTGATCCAATATGTATGGTCTTTTTCTGTCAGATGTTGATTTTTTACCCTGTGAGGGTATTGGGTTTCTGGGTAATTTGTCTATCTTGTCGGCGGTCAACCCTTAACGCCTACTATGACACGCCTCAAACCGATTGCACACCCTGCGATTGTCCTATGCCTATGCCTGGTCGTATTCCCATCCTTCGCCCAGGACAAAGCTAAGAATACATTAGGAAAAGTCACTCCTTCGGATTTCAATCTCCCGAATCTTCCCATCACCGACAGCAATACCACCGCCGTGATCCTTGCGGACAAGGGCGAAACGCATTACATCGGGAACAGGACCGGGTGGTTCTCGTGTGTCTATACCCGGCAGACGAGGATAAAGGTCATCGATAAGAAGGCATTCGATCTGGCCACCGTAAAGATATACCTCGACGGTCAGCAGAAAGAGATGGAAAAACTTAGCAATGTGTCAGCCTCCACCTTCAACCTCGGCCAGCGTCAGATCAGCCAGACAAAGCTCGACGAAAAGGATATTTTCCGGAACAAGCTGGACAAGGACCGGACCGAAGTAAAATTCACGTTGCCTGCCGTAAAGGAGGGCAGCATCATCGAATACAGCTATACGATTACTTCCGATTATTGGTGGATCATGCCGCCGTGGGAATTCCAATTCAGGAAGTATCCGTGTCTGTACAGCGAGTACCAGGTGGAGATCCCGCAAACCATTTCTTTTGTCCTCGTCCGTCAGGGCGTGCATCCCTATGCCGTCGACAATGGCAGTATCGGTCGTGTAAGTTATACGGTAACGGTAAATCCGGACAAAAGCTCGCTTGCCAATCTGGACCAGGATGCATACGTGTCGGCCAATACCGTCAAACATGACTGGGTCATGAGGGATATTCCCGCCTTTGGGAATGAGCCTTACCTCACTACGCCCGAAAATTATATTGATAAGATCGCTTTCCAGCTTTCCGGTACCCATAATAATTCGGAAGAGTCCACCGACTACCACAATAACTGGGCAAAGGCTACCGATGAGCTGTTGGGGCAGGAGCGGTTTGGCGGCGCGTTGGAACAGGATGACAACCGGGTGGATGAATTCGCGGACAAGATCGGCGTCGGAGATGCCGACAGGCTTGCCCTGGCAAAGGCTGTCTATTACTACATGAGCCAGCATTTCACCTGCACCGAAAATTGGAGGGATATCACTACGACATTGCCGGATGTCATCCGGAAAGGCGGCGGTACGGTCGGGGATATCAACCTGTTACTGATCGCCGTCCTGCGAAAAAAAGGTTTTTTCGCCGAACCGGTAGTGCTTAGTACAAGGGATCATGGATTCAACTTCGTGCATTATCCCATTCTCGAACGGCTGAACTATGTCATCGTCCGGCTGATCCTGGACGGCAGGACCTATTATCTCGACGCCGCGCATCCCGAGTTGGGATTCGGGCAGTTGGCCGATGAGTGTTACAATGGCCCTGCACGCATTATCAGCAAACAGGATTCCGGCTCGGTCTATTTCGATGCCGACTCGCTGAAAGAACGCAGCACCACCCTGGTGATGATGACCAGTACGGACAAGGGATTGGAAGGCAGCTGGCAATCCACGCTGGGGACACAGCAGTCCTATGAGACGCGGAAGAATGTCCGCGAGCATGGACAACAGCAATTCTTCAAGGACATCCAGACGCAATATGGAGACGATCTAGCGATCACCAACGGGGGGATCGACTCGCTGAGCCTGCCGGAAGAGCCTGTCAAGGTCCACTATGAATTTGTCCTGAAACAGCAACCCGGCTTATCGCTGATCTATCTGAGCCCGATGCTCGGGGATGCATGGCGCAAGAACCCCTTCGAAGCCGCCGAAAGGAAATACCCCATCGAGCTGCCTTATTCCATGGACGAGAACTATATTTTCTCGATGGACATACCTCAGGGTTATGCGGTGGACGAGCTGCCAAAATCGGCCAGGGTGGGTCTCAACGGCGACCAGGGGCAATTCGAATACCTGATCGCGCAGCAGGGTGATCAGATACAGATGCGATGCCGGCTCAGGCTGAACAAGGCCTGGTTCCCGGCAACCGATTATTCCAGTCTCCGGGATTTTTTTGGATATGTCGTGAAGAAAGAGGCCGAGCAGATAGTATTGAAAAAGAAATGAAGACCATGAACGCTGCAAAAAGACGATTGTTTTTAGCCGGCGCCTGTTGGCTGATGGTATCGCTGCTGCGGGCGCAGGATAAGCTTCCTGTCAAATTCGGGAAGGTGACTCCTGACGACTTCAAGGTTTCCGCACCCGCTACCGACCCGGACGCCGGAGCCGTCGTCATCGCCGACTTCGGTACCAGCGAGTTCGAAGGCAATTCCACAGGCGGATTCGAGATTCTCTTCAAACATTCCCGGCGGATCAGGATTTTGAAACGGAACGCATTCGAAGCCGCAACGGTCACCATACCGCTGTATGTCAGTAATCATGAACAGGAAAGAATAGAAAAGCTGAGTGCGGCAACGTACAACCTGGAGGACGGGAAGGTCGTAGAGACCAAAGTGGGCGACAAATCCATATTCGTCGACAAGCTGAACCGGAACCATATTCAAAAGAAGTTTACTTTTCCGGCTCTAAAAGAAGGATCGATCCTGGAGTACACCTATACTCAGACTTCACCGTTTATTTTCAATCTTCAACCCTGGGCCTTTCAGAGCCAGTATCCGTGTCTGTGGAGCGAATACCAGGCCGACATGCCCGAATTTTTCCGGTATGTCACGCTGAGCTATGGTTTCGTGCCCTTCAGCATAAAAACCACCGAGAGCCGATTCCAGCGGTTCAACCTGAACATCGGGAACGGAAGTCTTCGAAGCATCGATGGCGAGGTGGTCACCCATCGATGGGTCATGAAGGACATTGCGGCGCTGAAGGAAGAACCCTATACCACCTCTTTGTACAATTACCTGGCCAGGATCGAGTTTCAGCTTTCGGCGCTTCAATTCACTCAGGTCAATTACTATAAGGATTATATAGGAGACTGGTTCAAGCTGAGCGAGGGATTGCTGACCGACGAATATTTCGGAGCGGATCTGGACAGGGGCAACGGCTGGATGGACGATGATTGCAAAGCCGTGACCCAGGGAGCGAAAAGCGAGTTGGAGAAGGCGAAGCGGATCTTCGCGTTCGTGCGGGACAAATTCAATTGTACCTCGCATAGTAGCCTGTACCTGTCGGAACCATTGAAGACCACATTCAATAACAGGAACGGGAGCGAAGCCGATATGAACCTGCTATTGACGGCCATGTTACGTCACGGGAAGATCACCGCCGACCCGGTGATCCTCAGCACGAGGGCGCATGGTTTTGCCAATGAGGTCTATCCCTTACTGGACCGGTTCAATTATGTGATCACCCGGGTCAGGATCGATTCGTCTGAATATTTTCTCGATGCAAGCGAACCCTGGCTGGGTTTTGGACGGCTGCCCGAAAGATGTTA
>DASYSV010000256.1:0-8111 GCA_036010185.1 Puia sp. | reverse complement strand
GCACAAGCCTGCTCATTCCATCGCTGGAAATCGCGTTGCGCCATCCATCGCACGCGCTCCCAGTCAGGGAGACATATTTCGGCAAGAGGCGTCCGGCTCGCGTCATATACCAATATCCCTTCCAGCACAGCCATCGTGAAGAAACACTGTCCCTCGGTAAGACGCCTGTTCAGATAGCCGATATCATGGACCAGCGCGGTAACCGCCACCTCCTCGCGACATCGGTTCTCGATCAGATCCTGCAACTCATAATCGGAGCGACCATCACCCTGCCGCGTGATCACCAGCAGATCATACGCGCCCAGTCCTTTCGGCCATCTGCTTATCTTCGCGGCCGCCAACCCTCCATTCCCCCCATAGATCCCGAAAAGAATGATCTTTTCCGGCTGAACGGCCCGGACGATGATCCGGACGGCTCTCTCTATTTTTTCGCGCTGACCCGGCGACAGATGTTTTAACGAAGTATTCATATTATGATGGGTTCGACTACCAATTAATTTGGCTAAATTTGCGAATTACGAATATCAATTTTTTTCCTCAGATTTACCAATTTTTTTACTGACATTTTCAGAAAACCCGATCTTCTTGCTATGCACTACTTAGGAAAGAACATACGTTATCTACGCAAGCAACTCTCTAAAACCCAGTCGGAGATTGCTTCCCTGATCAAAAAGGGACAAACGACGATCGGGAATTGGGAAAACGGCATCAGCGAACCCAGTCTCGAGGAACTGTTGATTCTTAGCAATTTTTTTGATATTCCGCTGGACACATTGATCAGGATCGATCTGGCGGAAACGAATATTCCCCATCGGAACACCGCCGGCATTTATTATGACCATACGCCCGAGCCTTCCCCTCTTGTAAGGGAAGATCAGCTGACGTATGTCTTACAGGAGATCAAATCATTGAGAGAAGAAATGGAACGACGTCTTCCGAAATAATGCGTCGCCCCCCGGCTTCTTCGAAGCCTGCTGGGAATGCGTCGCCCCCCCCGGCTTCATGGGTCTATAACGCAAGATTCTCCAGCACAAGCGCAGAAGCACCCCCGCCCCCGTTACAAATACCAGCTGCCCCATAACGGGCCTTATTCTGCCGCAGCACATACAGCAGCGTGACCAGTATCCTGGCGCCGCTGGCGCCCAGCGGATGACCCATCGATACCGCGCCTCCGTTGACATTCACCTTTTCCGGATCGATCTTCAACCGCCTCGTATTCTCGATCCCTACCACTGAAAAGGCCTCATTCAATTCCCAAAAGGAAACATCTTCCATCCTTATACCGGCCTTAGCCACTGCCCTGGGTAATGCGATAGCCGGTGTCGTAGTGAACCATTCCGGCGCCTGTTCCGCATCGGCATAGCCCGCGATCCGCGCCAGCGGTTTCAATCCCAGCTCCGCCGCCCGCCCGCTGCTCATCAATACAAACGCCGCGGCTCCGTCATTCAGAGTGGAAGCATTGGCGGCCGTAACGGTACCGTCCTTCAGGAACGACGGTTTCAGCTCAGGTATCTTTTCGAATTTTACATTGAATGGCTCTTCGTCCTTTCCGAAAAATACGGTTCCTCCTTTTCGCTGGGGTATCTCCACCGGCACCACTTCTTCGTCGAACCTGCCGCCGGCCCATGCCGCCTGGCTTCGCCGGTAGCTTGCTATCGCAAACGCATCCTGCTCTTCACGGCTGATCCCGCAACTGGACGCGCATAATTCCGCGGCATTCCCCATTGCCTTCCCATCATACGCATCCGTCAATCCGTCTTTCGCCAGACCGTCGATCAGCGTAGTATTGCCATATTTGTTCCCCCACCGCAATTGCTCCAGATAGAACGGTACGTTGCTCATGCTTTCCATTCCGCCCGCTACGACGATACCTGAATCCCCCAACGCGATCGCCTGTGCGCCTTGCATCACCGCTTTCATCCCGCTCGCGCAGACCTTGTTCACGGTCGTACAGACCACTTCATCCGGCAATCCCGCGCCCTTCGCCGCCTGCCGTGCGGGCGCCTGCCCCAGGTTACCCTGCAGGACGCAACCCATCAGCACTTCCTGTACCTGCTCCGGCTTCAGGCCCGCCCTTTCCAATGCCCCGCGGATGGCGACGGCGCCAAGCTGAACTGCGGAAAAATCCTTTAAAGCGCCGCCGAAACTGCCGATCGGCGTCCTTACTGCCGAAACGATGACAACATCTTTATTCATATGCGATTCATTTTACCGGGCAATCCCGCCAAACGAGCCGTTGTATCGGCGCCGTCCGCAAATATAATCCAAAGCTAACACTTGTTAGCGCCCGGTCAATTTCTTTTGATGATCCTGTCCTTTACGATCTCGCGCATCGCCGTCTCATGGAAATGCTGGCTAATGGGAATGCTGATGGCCCCCATCCGGATGGTATTACCCCGGATACCGGTGATCGAATCCTTATTCACCACGAACGATTTGTGCACCTGGATGAATCGTTGCGCAGGCAGCTGCGAAAGGATGCTTTTCAGGGTGAGATAGACGATCAGCTTACGACCCGCGGTATGTAACACGACATAGTTCATCATCGCCTCCACAAAGAGCAGCTCATTATACGCCACTTTCTCCAGACCGTCATCGCACTTGACGAAGAAATGGTCCTCGTGCGCAGCGGTTGCAGCAGTTGCCGGCCCGGGGAGCCGCTCCGCGTACTTCAGCCGCGCCTTATGACACGCTTTTACGCACCGCTCGAAGGATATAGGTTTCAAAAGATAATCCACCACATCCAGCTCGAAACCGTCCAGCGCATATTCGGCATATGCGGTGGTAATGATCACCAGCGGACGCTTTTCTCCCGCCGCCCGGGCCCGCAGGAATTCGATACCGCTCAGCTTCGGCATATTGATGTCGAGAAAGATCAGGTCCACGGGACGCACCGCTATCAGGGCATCCGCCTTCAGCGGATTTTCGGCCATACCCGCCAGCTCGAGATAATCGATGTCCTCGATATACTCCGAAAGGACTTTCCGCGCTATCGGCTCATCATCCACTATAATGGCTTTCAGTAACATGGGCTTTGATATTCAGGTTAAGAACGACCTCATATGAACCGTCTCCGTCAGTGATCGTCAGGCGATGTCTATCCGGGTATTGAAGGTCCAGTCTGCGTCTCGCATTGACGATGCCGATACCTCCTTTCACGCCGTCCGCCGGAGAGGTCGCCTCCTTCGTATTGAAGGCCCGGAAGAGCAGCTCGTCCCGATGCTTCCGGAAGGACAGCCGGACCTCATTATCGCTGTCTTCGTCGGAGCCGACATACTTAAAGGCGTTTTCGACGAAGGTGATCAGCAATAATGGAGCGATGGTGAACCCGCCGATATTTTCGGGAATGTCCAGCCGAACCCGCAGGCTCCCGCCCTTCCGCTCCTGCTGCAGCGCCACATAATGACGGATATATTGCAGCTCCCTTTCTATGGCGATCTTGTCCACATTGCACTCATATAATTGATACCTCAGCATCTCCGAAAAGCTCAGCAGCATGTCCCTGGCTTTTCCATTTCGCTTGTCGATATGTCCGTATATCGAGTTGATGGAGTTGAACAGGAAATGCGGGTTGAACTGCGCTTTCAGGAAATCCAGTTCATTACGGATCCTTTGCCGCTCCAAAGAATCGATATGCTGCCGGAAATTTATTTTTTCGATCACCTGCCGGACCGCAATCGCAAAAACCACCCAGATGGAAATATTCAGGAACGAATCGAGAAAGACCCCGTCCGCATCCGGGGCCGGATGACCGGGCAGAAAGACATGCGTCTGCAGCCAGATGGCCAGCGGCGTCCGGATCAGCGCGCTCACCGCGATCCCGAGTGGTAATAACATCCCGAAAAGCAGATACCGCTTCCGATGAAGCAATCGCGGGATGGCATAATACACCTGGATATAATAATTGGCAAAGACGAACAGCAGATAGCAGAACTGCACCGTCAGCGTCCGCGTGACCGTGAAGACATGGTCATGGAACAAGAGGATCCAGAGCACATACAGGCCGGACCAAAGGCCGATCGCTATCCAGACGCGTCGCTGTCTCATTCCCCTAAAGTTACCATTCAGCACGGCGCAGACAGGCGATTTTACATGAAGTGCCCGAAAACCGGGATGACATGCGGAAAGCCGGCCTTATCAAGGACCGCCGCCGGGTGATGTAAAAAATTTGCGGCGGCCCGCGTCTCTCCGTTGTTTTGCCCAAAATAACAGCAAATGAAAAAATTCATCGCCTGGCTCCTCGACCCGCCCGTTTTCGGCGCTCCCGCCATCATCTGGATCCGCCTGCTCACCGGCGGCATATTTTTCTGGGAAGGACTTTTGAAATTCGCCTACCCCAATCAGGGTGTCGGCCGATTCACCAAATTGGGATTCCCTTTCCCGGAGTTTACGGCGCATTTCGTCGCCGTCACCGAAATAATGGGAGGACTGTTCTTACTGGCCGGACTATTCACACGTGTCGCAGCACTCTATTTCATCGCCGAAATGATCGTTGCCATATTGTCGACCAAGATAGGCGTCTATCTCGGCACCTCGCCCCTCCCGCTGCCGCCCTCCCCTCCCAAAACCGGTTTCTGGGCCGTGCTACATGAGATACGCGCGGACTATGCACAGCTGCTGACCGGCATTTTCCTGCTGATGGAAGGTCCGGGCCCCCGGTCTGTCGACAGGATCATGCGCCGTGGGCTCCCGGTAACCATCGATCCGTCAAAAATTGAATAATTTGCGCGGATGAAAGCCGCCTCCATCCACGAGATCAAACAGGAATTGCTCTCGCTGTCCCCATCCCGTCTTACAGAGATATGTCTGCGCCTGGCCCGTTTTAAAAAGGACAACAAGGAACTGCTGACCTGGCTGCTTTTCGAGGCCACCGATGAGACGGCCTTCATCTTTTCGGTAAAGAAAGAGATCGATCTCGAATTCGATGGCCTTCCGAAACCCAATCTCTACCTGACGAAGAAAAGCCTGCGTAAGGTACTCCGGTCTACGGCCAAACAGATCCGTTATACCGGCTCCCCCCAGGCGGAGGTTGAGCTGCTGAGCCATTTCCTCCGCAAGCTGGACAATTCGGGCATCCCGTACCGGGATAGTCCTGTCCTGATGAATCTTTACCGTCAGCAGCTCAAAAAGATACGTTCCGTCATCGCGGGACTTCATGCAGACCTTCAGTATGACTATCTCAGGGAACTGGAGGGGTTGGAGGGATAAAATCTTATCGGAATTGATCAAAAGTTCATGCCCCGGCAGGTGATCCGTCTCCTTATCTTTATGGCTATATGACTAAAAGTTCGCTTATTTCCGCCGTCCTCCTGTTCTCGCTGACGGTTGCCACCGCGCAGACCGCAGCAGACAGGCAAAAAGCCGATAACCTTCTCCGGCAGATGACATTGGATGAAAAGATCGGGCAGATGACCCAGGTGACGCTGGGTGTCGTATCGACGGCGGAAGACGGGGTACTCGATCCTGCGGCGCTGAAGAAGGCCGTCCAGGATTATAAAGTCGGCTCGATCCTCAACGTCACCAACCATGCGCTGACCGTCGACCAATGGCGTCACGTTCAGACGGCGATACAGGATGAGGCGATGCATACGCGGTTGAAGATCCCCGTTATCTATGGGTTGGATGGCATACATGGGCAGACCTATACGCTGGATGCTACCCTGTTCCCCCAAAGCATAGCCATGGCCGCCACACGTGATCCCGAGCTGGTCTTCGCGGCAGCGAAGGTGGCCGCGCTCGAGCTGCGGGCCTCGGGAGTACGCTGGAATTTCGCGCCGGTGCTCGACTGCGGACGTCAGCCGCTGTGGTCGCGTTTCCCGGAGACCTACGGCGAAGACGTCTATATCGGCAAGACCATGGGTGTTGCCGCCATAAAAGCCTATGAAGGCGATGGCCTGCGTAACCCGACCGCCGTCGCCAGCAGCATGAAACACTACGTGGCTTATTCGGACAGCCGCACCGGGAAGGACCGTACCCCAATCTATCTCCCGGAGATCGAAATGCGGGAATACTACCTGCCCCAGTTCAGGGACGCCATAAAAGCGGGATCGTCCACCCTGATGGTCAATTCCTCCGAGATCAACGGGACTCCCGTTCATGCAAGTCACTATCTGCTGACCGATGTCCTTCGCAAGGAGCTCGGTTTTCAGGGTGTGGTGGTCTCGGACTGGGAAGACATCATCCGCCTCCACACCCGTCATAATGTCGCGGCCACGCCGCGGGCGGCGGTCGTGCTGGCCGTCAACGCCGGTGTCGATATGAGCATGGTGCCCAGCGATTTTTCCTTTTTCATCCTCCTCAAAGAGGCGGTCCAGAAAGGCGAAGTACCGATGAGCCGAATCGACGAGGCTGTCCGGCGCATCCTCCTGCTCAAACTGAAAGTAGGGCTATTCGACAACCCCTATCCCGAATCAGCCGCCAATTTCGGAAAACCTCAATACCAGACCCTGGCGCTGACCGCCGCGCGGGAAGCCATGACCCTCCTCAGGAATGAAGGAGACGTCCTGCCATTGAACCGCGGGACCCGTATCCTGGTAGCAGGCCCTGCGGCCCGTAGCATCAGCGCGCTCAACGGCTGCTGGAGCTATACCTGGCAGGGTAAGGACGAACG
This sequence comes from Puia sp., assembly GCA_036010185.1. Lineage (GTDB taxonomy): Bacteria > Bacteroidota > Bacteroidia > Chitinophagales > Chitinophagaceae > Puia. Next base: position 1,501 of record DASYSV010000256.1, on the reverse strand, counting down.
CTGGTACCCCAAAGACAGCAAGACGATCGTGGATGCGTTGACCGATCGTTTGGGCGCAGACCATGTTGCCACCACGTCCGTTCCTGTTTTCGACAGCCCTGCGAATTACGACACAACGGCACTCAAAAATGCCGCGGCCGGGGTGGACGCCATCGTCCTCTGTCTCGGCGAGAACGCCTATGCGGAAAGCCCCGGCAATATCCGCGACCTTGCCCTGCCGGACCAGCAATTGGCCCTCGCACGCGCCGCCGCCGCTACCGGTAAACCTGTCATCCTCGTGCTCACCGAGGGCAGACCGCGGTTGATCACAGGCATCGTTCCGATGATGAAAGGTATCCTGCTGGCCTATTGGAGCGGCCGAAAGACCGCCGAAGCCATTACCGACGTGCTGACGGGTGAATACAACCCCGACGGACGCCTGCCTTACAGCTACCCGCGGAGCATGGGAGAAATGGTGCTCTACGACCGGAAGCCCACCGAAGACATCCGCGAGATATTCAATTCCGATATGACGATGAATGGATACGACCCCCTGTTCCCCTTTGGCTGGGGTCTCAGCTATACCACCTTCACCTATGGTCCCATCACGCTCAGTTCGCCGGGCCTCAGCGGTTCGGGCAAGCTTACGGTCAGTCTAACGGTAACCAACAGTGGCAAAAAGGACGGCAAGAATACCGTAGAGCTCTATACGCGTGAACACTATGCGAGCGTCACGCCCAATATGCGGCGGTTGCGCGCTTTTGAAAAGATATTTCTGAAGGCGGGGGAATCGAAAACAGTGAGCTTCACCCTGGACAGGAACGACCTGGCTTTCGTCAATGCACAGCTGAAGACGGTGACCGAGCCGGGGGATTTCGACATCTATATCGGGGACCAGCGAAAGACGTTTGCGTATACAACGGCGCCCTGACCCCGCGCGTCGCCAACTCAGTAGCCCCGCGCCCGGGCGCGTGAAGGTCTCGGACTAATAGCCCCACTTCTTCATGATCTCCAGATCGGCCCTGGAGCAATCCAGCGGAGCCTTGCCCTGGTAGGATTCCTGTTCGATGATGAAACATCTGGTACCGGTCTTCCTGCCCTGATCGCAGACCTGTTTGGTCCCGACGATGCCCTGTCCCAGGATCGTACTCTCAAAAGGCTCTGTGCCGCTGGTAGCCTTGATCTCGTCCTTGACGTGCATCAGCTCGAACCGCCCCGGATACTGCATCACGATCGCGATCGCGACCGCGCCTCCATCGTAAAGATTGCCCATATCCAGCTGTTGGGCGACCAGCTCCGGATCGGTATGCTGCAGGATGATATCGTACAGCTTCTGGTTATTGATGACCGTTTTGAACTCGAAATCGTGGTTGTGATAGCCGAACTTCATACCCTGCGCCTTGCACAGCTCGCCGCATTTATTGAACACCTCCATGAACCGGAGGACGTCGTCATAGGACTTCCGCAGACTCTCGTCCAGCCAGGGACTGATCACGAATTGCTGACCCGCAATCGCGGCGTC
>DASYSV010000240.1:0-5327 GCA_036010185.1 Puia sp. | reverse complement strand
GCCACTCTCTGGGCCGCTCTGGGAATGGTGTCTACTGCGCTCGTCCAGCTCTTCCACCTGAAAGCAAAGGTGGATTTTATTACCCATCTGGGCTACCCCGATTATTTCCTGAGGATCATCGGTGCCTGGAAGATCCTCGGCGCCATCGCCCTGCTGATCCCCAAATTCCCCTTGCTCAAGGAGTGGGCCTATGCCGGTTGCTTCTTCGTCATGTCGGGAGCGGTAATGTCACACATCGCCTTCGGGGATCCTTTCACAGAGATGTTGCCCTCGCTGTGGTTACTGATCCTGATTGTCGTATCTTGGGCCTTCAGACCCGCGGACAGAAGGATCGCTTTAGCTCACCAATAAAACGAATACCATGAATCCCAAGATCGATGCATTCCTGAACCACGCCCAAAGATGGCAGGATGAAATGAAACGGATGAGAACGATCTGTCTCGATTGCGGTCTCACCGAAGAATTGAAATGGGGACTTCCCTGTTACTCCTTCGAAAAAAAGAATATCGTCATCATCCAGGGCTTTAAGAATTACTGCGCCCTCCTGTTCTTCAAAGGCTACCTGCTGAAAGACCCCAAAGGCATCCTGGTCAGGACCGGCCCCAATACCAAGGTAGGCCGCCAGGCACGCTTCACCGACCTCAAGGAGATCATAAAGCAGGCCTCCGCCTTAAAATCCTGTATCCACGAAGCCATCGAAATCGAAAAAGCAGGAGTGAAACCGGCGGCGCCCAAAAAATCGGCAAAGAAGGCCGCGAAAACACCACCTCCCAAAAAGACCGCAAAGAAGACCGCCAAAAAAACCGCCAAAAAATCTCCCCGCTGATAGATAATAACTATCTGATCATAAAAACAATCAATTTGCCCGGCAACCGCCATCTCAGTAGCTTCGCGCTCTCAATCATTTCCATATGGCAAATTCCACGACTCAGAACAAGTGCCCGTTCCATAACGGAACGATGGCGCAAAGCGCAGGCGGCGGTGCGAGAAACCGCGACTGGTGGCCCAATCAGCTGAAGCTAAGCATCCTTCGTCAATACTCCTCTCTCTCCGATCCGATGGATGCCGGCTTCAACTACGCCAAAGAATTCAGGAGCCTCGACCTGGACGCCGTGAAGAAAGATATCTTCAGCCTGATGACTACCTCGCAGGACTGGTGGCCGGCAGACTACGGCCATTATGGCCCATTCTTCATCCGGATGGCCTGGCACAGCGCTGGTACCTATCGCATCGACGATGGCCGCGGCGGGGCTGGTTATGGGACCCAGCGATTTGCACCGCTCAATAGCTGGCCCGACAATGCGAATCTCGACAAGGCCCGGCTCCTGCTCTGGCCGGTAAAAAAGAAATACAGTAAAAAGATCTCCTGGGCCGATCTGATGATCCTCGCCGGCAACTGCGCGCTCGAGTCGATGGGCTTCAAAACTTTCGGTTTCGCCGGCGGTCGTGCAGATGTATGGGAGCCTGCAGAGGATATCTATTGGGGCTCCGAGCTGGAGTGGCTCGGCGACAAACGCTATAGCGGCGATCGCGATCTCGAGATTCCCCTCGCCGCCGTCCAGATGGGACTCATCTATGTCAATCCGGAAGGTCCTAACGGAAAACCCGATCCGCTGGCCGCAGCCCGCGACATCCGCGAGACCTTCCGCCGGATGGCCATGGACGATTATGAAACAGTCGCGCTCATCGCCGGCGGTCACACCTTCGGGAAAACCCATGGAGCCGCCGAACAATCCAAATATGTCAGCCGGGAACCCGCTGCGGCCAACCTCGAAGAAATGGGCCTGGGCTGGAAAAACTCGTTTGGCAAAGGCCACGGCGCCGATACCATCACCAGCGGTCTCGAAGGTGCATGGACCATGACACCGACGAAATGGAGCAACAATTTCTTCGAAAACCTGTTCGGTTTCGAATGGGAGCTCACCAAAAGCCCCGCCGGTGCATTCCAGTGGAAGCCGAAGGCCGGCGCAGGCGCAGAGACCGTACCCGATGCACACGACCCATCCAAACGCCACGCGCCGACGATGCTGACGACTGACCTCGCGCTCCGGATCGATCCAACATACGAGAAGATCTCCCGGCATTTTTATGAAAACCCCGATGAGTTCGCGGACGCCTTCGCCCGTGCCTGGTACAAACTCACCCATCGCGATATGGGACCCAGGAGCCGGTATCTCGGGCCGGAAGTCCCCGCCGAAGATCTCCTCTGGCAGGATCCGATCCCCACGGTCACACACCCGCTCATCGACGAAAAGGATATCGCTGCCCTGAAATCGAAGGTCCTGACAAGCGGTCTTTCCATTTCGCAGCTGGTATCTGCAGCGTGGGCTTCGGCCTCGACCTTCCGCGATTCCGACAAAAGAGGTGGCGCCAACGGCGCCCGCATCAGGCTCGCTCCCCAAAAAGACTGGGCCGTCAACCATCCGGCACAGCTTTCGAAAGTCCTCGATACGCTGGAGAAAATAAAACAGGAATTCGATCAGGTGCGCCCCGGCGGCAAACAAGTCTCGCTTGCCGACCTCATCGTCCTCGCGGGTTGCGCAGCCGTGGAGAAGGCAGCGAAGAATGCAGGTTATGATGTAACCGTCCCCTTTACTCCCGGACGCGCCGACGCCTCGCAGGAGCAAACAGACGTGGGATCCTTCTCCGTACTGGAACCCGCTTCGGACGCTTTCCGCAATTATCATGGTTCGCACGCCAAAGCATTGCCGGAAGAATTACTCATCGATAAGGCCCACCTGCTGACACTGACCGCTCCTGAGATGACGGTCCTCATCGGTGGCATGCGCGTCCTCCATACCAATTTCGACGGGTCCGGACACGGCATATTGACGACGACGCCGGAAACGCTTACCAACGACTTCTTTACCCACTTACTGGACATGAACACCGTCTGGCAGTCCACCTCCGAGGCCGCACAACTGTTCGAAGGCCGCGACCGCGCGACAAACAAGGTAAAATGGACGGCCACCCGGACCGACCTCATTTTCGGCTCCAATTCCGAGCTGCGCGCCATCGCCGAAGTCTATGCCTGCGAAGACGCAAAAACCAAGTTCGTAAAAGATTTCGTACACGCCTGGGCGAAAGTGATGGATCTCGACCGCTTCGACCTGGCCAAATAACACCGCCTGCGGCGCCGGCAACGGCCGCCGCAGGCTTTCACACCACCGGCACATCGAGCCCGATACAAGTGCCCTCACCGACCACCGAGTCGATCCGGATGACCGCCGGCATCGAGGCTGCCCGTTCGCGCATGTTCTTCAACCCGTTACCCCCCCTCTGTCCGTCCTCGGCAAACCCTTTCCCATCGTCGGCGATCTCCATCTTAAGGAAATCCTTCGCCCGCCGCAGACGGATATGGAGATTCTCGCACTGGCTGTATTTGGCGGCATTGTTGATCGCCTCCTTGAACAGCAGGTACAATTCCTTTCGCTGACGGATATCCAGCTTCAGCGAGACGAGGTCCCCCTCCTCTTCAAAGGAATAACGGATATTCAGCGGTTCCAGCATCTCGCCCGCAAATTCCTTCATGCGGTAAACCAGCTGTTCCATGGTATCGTTCCTCGGGTTGATCGTCCAGACGATATCGTCCATCTTTTCCATGATGGCGAACGAACGATCCATGATCTTCCGCAGAGGGGACTCGCCGCCATCCCCGCTTTGCAATGCCACCTTACTCAGGATATTGATGCTGGAAAGCGTAGAACCGATGTCGTCATGGAGATCCCGCGCAATATGATTCCGCATCTTCTCCAATTCGAGCAGACGTCTCGCCCGGTGTACCACTCTATATCGGTTGAACACCAACACACCGATCAATACGAGCAGGATACAAAGCAGGACCGCCCCATACTCGAAGATCTTTTGCTTTTCCAGGCTCAACCGGGATACCTCCCGGTCTTTCTTCAGCAGCGCGATCTCCCGTTCCTTTTTTTCAAAATTATATTGGCTCTCCATCCTCTTCATTTGCAGCTGGATATTCAGACTTTGGAGGCTGTCGTTCATCTCGAAGTATCTTTTGCTGTATTCCAGCGCCTTTTCGGCCTCACCCGTGGCAGCATAATGTTCGGCCAGGTATTGATAGCTCAGCAATTCGGATGTCTTGTCGCCCGATTCGATGGAGGATTGAATACTGCCGACCAGCCTTTTCTCCGCCGACAATTGTGTCTGGCGCGTGGCCCGCAGCGACAGCAGCGCGGCATCGAAGGTCCTGGCAAGACCCGAATCACCCAGCTGATGCGCCAGCATCCCGCCATTTTGAAAATACAGACCCGCGTTGATCAGATCCTTTTTCTCCTTGTAGACATTCCCGATGTCAAGATCGAGATTCATTTCCTCGACCTTCAGCTCCATCTGCCTGTTGATCGCGATCGATCTGCCATAATAATCCAGCGCCGAATCCAGGTGCTTGCCGGACCGGAATACGGAACCCAGCTGTTTCAGCGAGGTAGCGATCCCCCGCTGATCATTGAGCTCCGTCTTGATAGCCAATGACCGTTTGGTATAGTCCGAGGCGGATTGCAGCTGGTTGAGAAGAAGGAAATCTCCGCCAATGGTCTGATACGCGAAGGAAATGCCCTTCTTATTGTCCACTGCTTCGAAAAGCCGCAGAGCGTCCAGGTGATTCCAGAGCGCCATCCGGTAGTCCCCAAGCTCGTCATAGTTGTTTCCTGCATTCAGGAATGCGCCCGCAACCGCCGTGCGTTTGACCACAGAAGGATCAGCCGCGGCCGCGGCCTTTGCCCTATCCAGCGCTTCCAGCAAAAAAGGCATGGCGGCCTTGAAATTCTGCTGGCGTTTGTAAAAAAGGCCCGCCGCCTGCACATAGTTGCTCCGGAGGTTGGCATCCGAATCGGAAAGGTGTTTCAACAGCCGGAGAAATACCCCGGCGCTATCCACCTGGCCCACATCCTGCTGACAAAAGACCATTTGGGTATAGGCAGCCGAGAGCTGGACCCCGAAATGTCCTGCGCTCGCCAGCTCGATGCTTCGGTACAGACACCCTTTCGCCTTCGCCAGATCGGTTCGGGCATAGTTGAAGGCCAGCGCATTAAGCGCCCTTGCCTCGGATAGATCCCGCCTGTCCTGGCGGATGATGTCCAGGAGGCTGTCATTGGCGTTAGGCTGCGCGGCAACGAGCATCGAAAGTGCCTGCAGCAACAGCAGTAGCATCGGACGAAAGTATTTCATGCCGGCTTTTTTTGTAGAAGCTGCGGATCACAGGTAAGACACTCAATGGGAAAGAAGGAGGATACCATAAAGATAAACAAAATGGAGTAATCCCCATATGCCGGGTGTCTTATGTCTATAGCCTGACATGCCGAGAC
>DASYSV010000207.1:0-3871 GCA_036010185.1 Puia sp. | reverse complement strand
TAAGACCTTTTTCCCTGGCTTCGTTCTCGGTGATGCCGATGCGGCCGAGCTCGGGGTCGGTGAACAGACAATAGATCAGCGGTCTGCCGGCGATGCTGCAATCGGCTTTCTCTACCAGGTTCTTATAAACGATGAGGTGATCATTGTAAGAGATATGCGTGAACTGAGGCCCGCCCTTGACGTCACCCAGGGCATAGACCCCAGGGATGTTGGTTTCGAGACGCTGGTTGACCTTGATGAAGCCATGCGGGTCGAGATCGATGCCGGCGGCGGCAGTGTGCAATGTGGCAGTCTCGGGCAGGCGGCCGGTAGCTACGAGGATATGGGAGGCCGTGAATTCGTGGTGAAGCCCGTTTTTGATGGTAAGCCGGCTACCGCCCTCGCTTTGCGTGATCTTTTCAACGGTGGCGCCGGTCAGGATGCGGATGCCGTCCTCTTCGAGTATCTTTCTTAACTCCCCGGCAATATCCTCGTCCTCTTTGGAGAGGAACCGGGGGTTGTTTTCGAGGATCGTTACGTCGCTGCCCAATCGACGATAAAGCTGTCCGAACTCGAGCGCGATATAGCTGCCGCCGATGATAGCCAGATGGGAGGGGATCACCATCAGGTCGAGGATCGTGTCTGAGGTCAGATAGGGAATGGTCCCGAGTCCGGGAATCGTCGGTATGACGGGTCTCGTACCGGTATTGATGAAGATGTGATCGGCGGTCATGGTTCCGTTGGAACCGTCATCTCTCAGCACGGTCACCTCTTTAGGTCCTGAGAAAAAGGCAGTGCCGAAATGTATGTCGAGATTATGTGTCTCGAGGAGATGTTTGGAGGAGGATTCACGTGCAGCGAGCACTTTTGCATTCTTTCGGCGGATGACAGCTTCGATGTCCACGGTGACTTCACCGGTATGGATCCCGAAATCGGGGCTTCGTCTGGCCAGGTAAGCGACACGGCCGGAAGCGATGAGTGTTTTGGTTGGTGTGCAGCCGGTATTGAGACAAGTACCGCCGATGAATTTCTTTTCGATCAATGCCGTTTTCCATCCGGCGGCAGCCAGTTTCGATGCCAGGGGGTTAGCTGCCTGGCCTGAGCCGATGATGATAGCATCATATTTGATCATGCGCGTTGTCCGTGTCCAAATTTAAGCAATTATTGTTCCCGGTGCCGGCCGTCGCTGGGGGGGATGGGGAGATGGTTCCCGGTGCGGCGCTGGTTCTTCCCTGGGAGACGATGACGAGGATCAGGTTGCCGTCGGCATGTCGACCGCGGCCGCTCTCATTCCGAGGATGAGATCGGGGTCGGGACAATTGCCGAGCCATTGTTGTCTTTCGGAAAAACGGCATACGCCGGGGTAATCCCCTTTCCATCCCTGCATGTCGGCGATACACTGGAAATGCAGGTGCGGGGGCCAGTTACCGTTCTCGAACCGCATGCCGAACTCGGCGATGACCTCGCCGCCGGCGACGTGCTGTCCCTCGTAGAGATTCTTCAATGAATTCAGGCTGAGGTGGCCGTAGAGCGTGTGGAAACCTGCGCCTTCGAGGTTATGTGTCAGGATCAGGGTGGCTCCGTAGTCGCTGTCGTTGTTGTTGAAGGCAAAAGAGTGAACGATGCCGTCTATCGGCGCCATGACCGGCGTGCCGGAGGGTCCCCAGATATCGATGCCCAGGTGAAGACGGCGGGGTTCTTCTTCTTCGGCCAACACCCGCGGAGATTCGCTTCCGGAGCGCAGGCGGGATCCCGCCAGCGGCTGATCGAAATGCCGGCTACGCGCATAAAGGGTACGGTGTTCATCGTATCCACCAAAGCCATAGCGGGCTTTTTGTTCACGGAGGGTGCGGTTGATCCAGGTTGCGAACCGCTCGGTATTGGCGATGTCGTCGGCGGACAGATCGGTATTGCTTTCGGTGAAGTCGAAAACGTAAAGGCGGTCACGTTCCCTGTCGAAGGGGACCACGCGATGATAGTCGCCCCTGTGTCTGTCCAATATGGTAGCCAGCGGCGTCATACAACTACATTGATCATTTTGTTTTTTACGTAGATGACCTTTTTGGGTCGGTGCCCGTCGAGCCATTTTTTGACGATGTCGTCGGCAAGGACAAGCTCTTCGACTTGCTGTTGGGTTGCGTCGAGCGCGATGTTGAGCTCGGTGCGGGTTTTACCGTTGATGGCGATGGGATAGTTCTTGGCCGACTCGACGAGGTATTTTTCCTCGACGGCAGGATAGGCGGCATCCAGAACGGAGCCCTGGTGACCGAGGGCATGGGATAGTTCCTCCGCCACATGCGGGGCATAGGGTGCAAGGATGACTATCAGTTTTTCGAGGACCGCCGCTTTGTGGCATTTAAGGTCGGTGAGGTCGTTGACGCCGATCATCAGTGCGCTGACGCCGGTATTGAAGGAGAAACGCTCCGTCGCGTCCTCGACCTTTTTGATCGTTCGGTAGATACATTTCCATTCGGCTTCGGTGGGCGTGGCGTTCGTATATACGGCGCCCTTGGTCTCGTCGAAGAACAGCCGCCACAGTTTGCGGAGGAAGCGGTGTACGCCTTCGATACCTTTTGTATCCCATGGTTTGCTTTGTTCAACCGGGCCAAGGAACATTTCATACATACGGAAGGTATCGGCACCATATTTCGCGACGAGATCGTTGGGGTTCACGGTATTGTACAGCCGCTTGCTCATCTTTTCGACCTCCGTCCCGCAAATGTATTTGCCTTCTTCGAGGATAAATTGAGCGTTGGCATATTCCGTGCGCCATTTCCGGAAAGCTTCGATATCCAGCTCGACGCCGTCCACGATGTTGACGTCTACATGGATCGGGGAGAGGGTGATCTGATCGAACCCGGGCGTTGCATCGCCGAGGATATCGCGTACGGCCAGATTGATCAGCTGGTGGAATTCGGGTGTGCCCTGGATGGCAGCGATGCCGGCCGAAACGAATATCGGAACGGTTGACCCGAGGTCGCCCGGTTCGGTGAGGTTAGCTTTGATCTCCAGCCGGTGGACGAAGCGGCTGCTTCCCTGTATCATGCCCTGATTGACCAGCCGTTTGTAGGGTTCGTCATGGCCGATGAGGCCCCGGTCGAACAGGAATTTGTTCCACATCCGGCTATAGAGCAGGTGGCCCACGGCGTGTTCGGTACCGCCGATATAGAGGTCTACCTGGCCCCAGTAATCGGATGCGGCCCGGCTACAGAATTCCTTTTCATTGTGCGGATCCATATACCGCAGGAAATACCAGCTGCTACCGGCATACCCGGGCATTGTATTGGTCTCGAGCCGGCGGTTGGTCCAGGCAGGGATATTCGCCAGCGGGCCTTCGCCGTCGGGGCCGGGGCCATATTTTTCGATATGCGGGAGTTCGAGGGGAATATCTTTTTCGGTGAGCGGTTCTGCGATACCGTCTGTCCAGATGATCGGGAAGGGTTCGCCCCAATACCGTTGGCGGCTGAAAGCGGCGTCGCGCATGCGGTAGTTGACCTTACGGATGCCAATGCCGCGTTCTTCGAGGTGATGGATCGCGATGAGGATCGCGTCCTTCATGACCAGGCCGTCGAGGAACCCGCTGTTTTGGAGGACGGCATCTTTGGTGGGATTCGCTTCCTCGCCGTCAAAGTGGTCGCCGATGATATTCGTTACCGGCAGATGGAAATGACGGGCGAATTTGAAGTCGCGCTCGTCGCCGCAGGGTACGGCCATGATGGCGCCTGTGCCATATCCGGCCAATACATACTCGGATGTCCAGATGGGTATCCGCAGACCTGTAAAAGGATGGATGGCGTAGCTGCCGGTGAAACGCCCGGTGATCTTTTTTTCCGCCATCCGTTCGCGTTCGCTACGGCTGCCGACATAGGCCAGGTATTCTTCCATCGCCGGG
>DASYSV010000181.1:0-7384 GCA_036010185.1 Puia sp. | reverse complement strand
TACAGCAGAGGATATCCGACAATTGAACAGTAAGATCCAGTACCAGGCAGCCTTTATCGACAGGCTGCGGGATGAGGTGGGAAGGGTGATCATCGGCCAGCATCAGATGCTGGACCGGTTGCTGATCGGCCTGTTGAGTAATGGCCATGTTTTGCTGGAAGGTGTACCAGGTCTTGCTAAGACATTGACTATCAAATCGCTGGCGCAGGCTATTCATGCCAAGTTCAGTCGTATACAGTTTACGCCCGACTTGTTGCCGGCAGACGTCATCGGTACGATGATCTATAACCAGCAAAAGCATGAGTTCGTGGTCCGGAAGGGACCGATCTTCGCCAATTTTATATTGGCCGATGAGATCAACCGGGCGCCTGCAAAAGTGCAAAGTGCATTGCTGGAGGCGATGCAGGAGAGACAAGTAACGCTGGGGGATACGAGTCATCTGCTGGAGGAGCCGTTCCTTGTGCTCGCCACACAGAACCCGTTGGAACAGGAGGGCACCTATCCGTTGCCCGAGGCTCAGCAGGACCGCTTCATGATGAAGGTGATCGTCGATTATCCCTCCAAACAGGAAGAACAGCTGATCATCCGTCAGAATGTGCAGGGAGCGCAGGCTTCGAAGGTGGAGCAGGTGGTGTCCATACAGGAGATACTTCAGGCTAAGGATCTTGCACGGCAGATCTATATGGATGAAAAGGTGGAGCACTATATTCTTGATATAGTTTTTGCAACGCGGACGCCGGAGAAATACAAATTGGAAAAGCTGAAGCCGCTGATCGCCTATGGCGGGAGCCCGCGGGCGAGCATCAATCTCGCGCTTGCGGCCAAGGCCAATGCGTTCCTAAGTAAAAGAGGATATGTTATTCCTGAAGACGTGCGTTCGATCTCGAGGGATGTATTGAGACATCGTATCGGGTTGACGTATGAGGCCGAGGCGGAGAGTGTGAATGTGGAGAATGTTATTGATGAAGTGTTGAAGGCGATCCCGATACCTTGAGGTGGGGTGCCGGATGGTTGAGGCGTGGGGCGGGAAGGCCTGGGGAGGCGGGAAGGATGAGCGTGGGGGGAGGCCGTGAGGCTGGGCGGATGATCGGGGGCGCGGGGCGGATGAATGATCCCGGAGCGTCCGGGGGCGGGTGAGCGGTGGCAGGAAGGCCGCGAGGCTGGGCGGATGATGGGGCGCGCGGGGCGGATGAATGATTAAAAAATTATGCTGACGACAGCCGAAATATTGAAAAAGGTGCGGGAGCTCGAGATAAAAAGCAAAAAGCTCACCCGGCACTTGTTCACGGGAGAATATCATAGCGCCTTCAAGGGGCGCGGCATGAGCTTCCGCGAGGTGCGGGAGTATGCGCCGGGGGATGACATCCGGTTTATCGATTGGAATGTCTCGGCAAGATTCAACCATCCGTTCAGCAAGCTGTTCGAGGAAGAGCGCGAGCTCACCGTCATGCTGCTGGTGGATGTCAGCGCCAGCTCGCTTTTCGGTACCGTCCATGCCCGTAAGAAGGACCTGATCACGGAGATATGCGCGGTGCTGGCTTTTTCGGCGATAAATAACAACGATAAGGTCGGCGTGATCTTTTTCAGCGATAAGGTGGAGGGATACATACCTGCAAAGAAGGGAAGGGAACATGTTCTTTATATCGTCAGACAGCTGCTGACCATCGACCCGAAGAGAAAGGGGACCAATCTGGGCGAAGCGATCCGATTCTTCAATCGCAGCGCACGGCATAAGGCCATCGTATTCCTTTTGAGCGATTTTCTGGATGGGAAAGGTGATCCGTCGGCCCGCCCGAGTTATGAGGAGGCGCTGAAGGTGGCGGGGAAAAAACATGATATGATCGGCATCAAGGTGTATGACAAGATGGATATGCAGCTGCCGGGGATCGGGATGATCGAAGCGGAGGATTCGGAGACGGGCAGCCGTTATTGGGTAGATACGAACGATTACCTGGTCCGCACCAACTATCAGCAATATTTTTTTAACCAGACGGAGCAATGTAAAAGCATCTTTCAAAAGGCCGGGTGCGATCTCCTGCACCTGCGGACCGACGAAGACTATGTGAAGATCCTGCAAAGGTTTTTTGTCGGTCGCCACCGGCCCGGATAAGCCCCATGAGACCCTTAAGAACATACGCCCTCATACTTTTTTTCTGCCTGCCGGTGATGCTGTTACAAGCACAGCACAGGCACAAGCCTGTGGCTCCGCCCACTCCGCCTGCGACGGTGCAGGCGTCCACCGACGTGCAGAAGATATTTATAGGGCAACCTATACGGCTGACGCTGGAGGCCACGGTGCCCGAAAATGTCGATTTCACCTGGCCCGAAATCGACTCGCTGGCGCATTTTGAACAATTGGACAGCGGGAAATTCGATACGGTAGTATTGCCGGGCGCGCGGACCTATCGGGAAAGCATCACCTTTACGAGTTGGGATTCGGGTTCCTGGGCGATACCGCGATTGTCGTTCCTGGCGGGCGGAAAGAAGGTCTTAACCGACTCCATCCGCATATTGGTGGATTATACGAAGGATTCCACGAAGGATTTTCATGATATCAAAGACATCGTCGAAGTGCCGAATCCTTTCGAGAAGTATTTCGGTTGGATCGTGGCGGGATTTACGCTGATCTCGCTGGTGCTGGTCGTCTGGCTGGTCCGCAAAAAGAAACTGCTGAAGACCTGGATCCCGCGCGGTGAGGTCGTGCGGTTGTCGCCCTATGAGGAGGCCCTGCAGCAGCTGGATCAGTTGCAAAAGCAGCAGCTGCCCGAAGCCGGAAAGTTCAAGACGCATTATAGCCGGTTGGGAGAAATACTCCGGGAGTACTTGTTGCGGAGATTGGGTATTTCGACACACGCCGAGACCAGTGAAGAGCTGATCGGCGAGATACGCCGGCATGAATTGCTGCCTCCTGTCCTGTATGATGCGCTGGCAGAGGGCTTGAGGATGAGCGATTTCGTTAAATTCGCAAAGTATCAGCCGGGGATAAGCGAAAGCGGGCAGCATTATGATGCGGTGCGGGGGGCTATCGAGGCAATGGAGCAGCGGGCAAGGGGAGAAGAGGAGAGACGCAGGAGCGAAGGGCAGGAGAATCGGGGCGACCGGGGAGGCGCGGGGAGCACGGGAGTGCAAGGGAACCCAGGAAGCCAGGGCGGCCCGGGAGATAAGGCGATTCCTGAGCCGCTGGAAGGGGCTCGTCCGAAGGACAGACATTAGATACAACAAAGCAATTAAGATATTCGTGCTATACGATTGGTATCAACATATATATTTTGGGCAGCCGATATTCTTCTGGTTGTTGCTGCTGGTGCCGCTGCTGATCTGGTGGGAGCTGAAGCGCGATAGTGCGGGTCAGGCGACTGTCATGGTGTCTTCGGTGCGTGCTTTTCGCGGAACGCGGTCCTGGAAGAATTTCCTTCGTCCCCTGCTATTCATACTGCGTCTTCTGACGCTGGTCTGTCTCATCATTGCACTGGCGCGTCCCCAAACGCATAATGACGAACAGATCACCAACGGTGAAGGCATCGACATCGTCCTGTGTCTGGACATCAGCGGGAGCATGCTGGCGCAGGATTTTTCTCCCAACCGGATGGAGGCCGCTAAAAACGTAGCCGCCGAGTTTATCGACAACCGGCCGACGGACCGTATCGGGCTGGTGATCTTTTCGGGCGAAGCGTTCACCATGTGTCCTCTGACGACGGATCGCAACATGCTCAAGAGCCAGCTGTACAGTGTGCAGAGTGGGTTGTTGGAGGACGGAACGGCTATCGGATCGGGTTTGGCTACGGGCGTCGACCGGCTCCGTAATTCTCCTTCGAAGAGCAAGGTGATCATCCTGCTGACGGACGGCGAGAATAACGGCGGACTGATCGATCCGAATACGGCCAAGGAGATCGCCAAGTCGCTGGGTGTAAAGGTATATACCGTCGGTATGGGTACGGAAGGATTTGCCCCCGTGCCGGTACAGACGCCGAATGGTGTGGTCATGCAACGCGAAAAGGTTAACATCGATGAAAAGCTGCTTACGCAGATAGCTAATGAGACGGGTGGGCATTATTACAGGGCCAAGGACAATGAAAGTCTGAAAGATATCTATGCCGAGATCAATCGTCTCGAAAAATCGAAGATCGAGATCACCACGAACCGGCGGTATGCCGAGCAATTCTTTCCTTTTGCGCTGGCTGCCGCGCTGGCGTTGTTCCTCGAGTTGCTGCTGAGATGGACGGTGCTCCGCAAATTTCCGTGAAATGACTGGTAAAGTATACAAATCGACCGGAAGCTGGTATGTCGTGAAGACGGCCGAAGGAGGGGTATGGAATGCCCGGCTGAAAGGCCTTTTCAAGCTGGATGGGATTACGTCGACCAATCCGCTGGCCGTGGGTGACGATGTGGAGTTCGAGATCGAAAGCGAAGACGAAGGAACGGCCATTATAACGAAGATCCACGAGCGCAGCAATTATATCAACCGTCAGAGTCCTTCACACCGTAACCAGCATCATATAGTAGCGGCGAATGTCGACCAAAGCCTGCTGATCGTGACTTTGCGCGAGCCGCGGACCTCGCAGGGATTTATCGACAGGTGGTTGCTGACCTGTGAGGCCTATCATGTGCCAGCCGTGCTTTTGTTCAATAAGAGTGATAATTACGGTAAAAAGGAGGAGGCGCGTTTTGAAGAGTGGAAGGCAATGTATGAAGCCATCGGCTACCGGGTAATCCGTATGAGCGTAGTTTCGGGCGATGGGCTGGAAGAGGCGCGTGCGCTGCTGGCGGGACGGATCAGTTTGTTAAGCGGGCATTCGGGCGTAGGGAAGTCGTCATTTCTGAATGCGTTGTTTCCCGAAATGCGTTTGCGGACGCATGAGATCAGCGGGTGGAGCGGCAAGGGTACGCATACGACTACGTTTGCGGAGATGTTCGATCTGCCTGGGGGGGAGGGGAGCGAAGGCGGGGGTGGCGGGGAGCGCCAAGCGGGCGGGGGTGAGGCGGGCGGGGGTGGCGGCGAGAGTGAAGCGAGTGGGGGTGAGGCGGGCGGTGGCCGTATCATCGATACGCCGGGCATGCGGGAATTCGGGCTGGTCGATATCAGCAAACAGGAATTATCGGGATATTTTCCGGAGATGCGCGCGTTGGCGGGGCAATGTCACTTCAACAATTGTCTTCACCTCGAGGAGCCGGGGTGTCGGGTCAAGGAGGCGGTGGGCGAGGGGAGGATAGCGGCGGAGCGATATGACAGTTATTGCGCGATCCTGGAAAGTATCGGGAAGGACGAATATTGAGGTGGTCGCCGGGGACCGCGGGGTGGTGAGGACGCGGAGGGCGATTATTGAGGTGGTCGCCCGGGGCCGCGGGGTGTTGAGGACGCGGAGGGCGATTATTGAGCCGTAGGTCCTGCGGGGTTGTCCGGGCGTTCGGGAGCGACGGTCACGTCATGACCTTCTTCTTTTATCTCTTCTTTCAGCGGCGGCGGCTGTTTCTCATCTATTTCATCACCCAAAAGCAAGCCCCAGGGTTGGAGCGACTCGATGCGATCGAATACGATCTTGCCAATCGCGATCACGGGGATGGCCAGGAAGGTGCCGTCGATGCCCCAGATGGATTCTCCGATGATGACGCCCAATACCGTGATAAAAGCATTGATACGCACCTTCGAGCCCACGATCACGGGAAGGAGCACATTGCTGTCGATAAGATGTATCCCCAGGACGACCGCGATGACCAGCAGCAGCTTTGCAGCCCCTGCCGCGGCGAAGGTCACCAGGACGGAAAGAAGGAGGGCGGTGAGGATGCCGATATAGGGAATGATATTGAACAGGCCGGTGAGAAGCCCCAGGAGGATGGCATAATTCACGCCGATGATCCAGAGGCCAAGACAGGTAGCCGACGCGACGACGACCATTTCGAGCAGCAGGCCGAGGATATACTGACGGATCCGGGACTGCACCTGTGCGAGGATGTCATAGACAACAACGGCATTTTCCTGTTTGAAGACGGCTACGAGGAAGCGGATGATCAGCCGGCGGTAGTAGAGCAGGAAAAAGGTGTCGAAGAGGATGAAAACAATGCTCAGCAGTAGGGAGGAGACAGAGGCGACGGCAGTGCTCAGCACGGTACCGCCGGACTCGAGTAATTTCGACGTCGCGTTATTGACATAGGTGTTTTGCTGTTTGATCCGGATATGGAATTTCAGGGAGATCCAATGCTGCATGTCATCGATGGAGCTAATGACCTGTTCTTTGAATTGCGGCCAGTCATCTGCCAGCGAGCTGATCTGCGAGCCGACGAGATAAAAAAGGGCGGCGATCGAAATGACGAGGAGCAGTACGGATAAGAGCGACGCAAGGCTCCTTGGCAGACGGCATCGTCTTTCGAGGAAATTGGCGACGGGCAGCAGCATGACGGAGAAAAGCAGCCCGAATATCAGTGGCGCGAGGACGGGTTTTCCGAGGATGGCGATATAGACCAGGGCGATCAGGCTGATCAGGACCATGGCCAGCCTTGTGTAGAAGGGAGTTGGGCGCGCGGGTGTCATGAATAGCAAGATAGGGAAAAAAGCGATGAGGTGCGGGGGGCAGGCGGGGCGAAAAAAGGCGGGCCGCCACAGGCCGTCGCGCAAAGAAAAGACCCGCGGTCGTCGCGGGTCCTCAACATGCTGCAAACAATCGTTAGCGCCCTCTTGGAAGAGGTTAAGACATAAAGCGTCTCGCGGTATTGATGAGTAATTTGCTTTCGAGGAATTTCGCCACTTCCACCACGGCGTCGTTGTCTTTTCTCGGCGCCTCCCGGAATTTGCGGGGGTAGATCGAGATGCCGGTGTAAATGTTGTAATGCAGTGTGAGGATATGTCCTTTGTAAAGGAAGTCCCACATCAGCGAGTCGAAATCGTCGGTTTTTTGAGTGAATTTAATGTCCAGGTCGTCGGATAAAATGTTAGCGACTTCATAGAATCGCTTCAGTCCGCAATCATCGTCTATTACGGCTTCTGTGCAACCGAAATCGGTGCGAAGAGTTAGAGGGCTCATAGTGTAGGGATTTTGTGTTTATTTAAAGGGTATTGATTTTTCGGGGTATCTGGTTTCAGCTTTTGAACTTACCAGCTTTTGGCACTTTTTCGCCACTGAGTATCCGTTCCGCGCCGACATTTTTGCCATTGCTTGGGCATCCGTACTTCGGTCCAAAAAGGTTATTCACCCATCCACAGGAAGAAAAGCCGGTGAGCAGAAATGTAAGGAGAATGATAGCGAAGGTGTTTCTATAGCCAGGGTTCGGTTTCATCGGATTGTTAGGTAAAAACGTATTTAAACCTACAAATATTATCCTATAAAAGCAAGGTATACCCCTATAATTTAACTCCGGAAATGTGGGATTCAGGGGGTTTGGGGGTGGATTT
>DASYSV010000178.1:0-15284 GCA_036010185.1 Puia sp. | reverse complement strand
CCCGGCGCACCCTTGACGCTCCCCGTCATCGCAGACCCCGAAAACGCCACCGCCTCCACGGTATATCCCTTCCCGGCGGCCTTCACATTCGCTTTTACCTTCAATACCCCATTATCGACATCGGGTGTCAATTCAAGACCTTCAATATATACCGTCGGAACGGTTTCCAGCCACACGGTCTGCCAGATGCCGCTGGACGGCGTATACCATATCCCTTTCGGATCCAGCGTCTGCTTGCCATGCGGATTGTTGCCTTTGTCGGTCGGATCGAGCACGGCCACGGTGAGCCGGTTGGTCCCCTTGTGCAAAGCACCCGAAATATCAATGGTGAACTCCTGGTAGCCGCCTGTATGCTGCCCCATCGCCTTTCCATTCACATAGACCGTCGCCTGGTAATCCACCGCGCCGAAATGCAACAGATAGCGGCGCTCCTTGCGTAAGCTCCCGATAGCAAGGTCCCGCCGGTACCATAGCCGCTGCTCCGGTCGCAAGGCTCCCTTCACCCCCGACAATGCAGATTCCAAAGGATATGGGACCAGGATCTGCCCTGCGTATGACTTAGGCTCAGCCGAAGCGGAATCCGTGATCGAATAATCCCAAAGCCCGTTCAGGTTCTGCCACTCACCCC
The DNA here is from genome assembly GCA_036010185.1 of Puia sp. Taxonomy (GTDB): domain Bacteria; phylum Bacteroidota; class Bacteroidia; order Chitinophagales; family Chitinophagaceae; genus Puia. The sequence continues at coordinate 14,656 of DASYSV010000178.1, read as the reverse complement.
TCACCAGTTGCGGACGCGGATATTCCGGCAGCGCATTGGAAGGTGAGACGGACTTGCTCCAACGGGTTGGCAAGGTCAGCGACGCAGGCTGCCACGCGTGCGTGTCGACGGCCGCCGGTTGTGCATCCACGAATAAAGGCAGACAAATGACGATAAATAGAAGTTGTTTCATTTGGCAAATATCAACATTCCTCTCAGCTTTTCGGACTAACCCATATCAGTTTGTTTATTATCCCTGATTCATAAACACCCGCCTTCCCGCCCGCGATACCTTTGTTCAGATGATGGCTTAAACAACCCGGCTGGCTTTCAGTGAGAAGCGCGGCAAACATGCTGAAGCCGCCGGGTTTCATTTAAAATTTATCCAGACAATATGAAAAAGATACTGCTCATCGGCGCTATCGCATGTTTCATGGCCTGTCGCCATCGGTCCGGGGTAATTCCCAACATCACCAGCCTCCCGGCCTTCACGATGCTGCTCATCGACAGCACCACGCATCTCGCTTCTGCCGCGATACCGTCAGGCGCTCCGCTCATTTTCATGTATTTCAGACCCGATTGCCGGCATTGCCAGGCAGATACCAGACTGCTCATTAAGAACATGGACTCCTTGAAGTCTACGCATATCTATCTCCTGACCCCCATGCCTTTCAAGGAGCTAAAAGGTTTCTATGACAGCTTTGATCTCGGCCGTTTCAAAAATATCACCGTAGCCGAAGACGAAGGGTATTCCTTCTATAAAAGCTTCCAGCCTGCCGCTGTCCCCTATATGGCCATCTACGATAGCCATAAACGCCTCGTGAATACCTATCTCGGTGATAGGCAGATACAGATGAACAATATTTTCAAAGCCATTTACCAATAACAAAATTTAATCCACATGCCGTACCCTATGTTATATCATATTACGGATAATGCGGGTAGCCCCCCACTGCCTGCTGCAACGAATACCGGAGGCTCTTATCCGGCGATCCTCACGGAATTCGGGCTGAGTTTCAAAACCGACGGCTATTACCTGCTGGTCGGACAAATGCCGCAGATGACGGAATGGGTTCTGCATGTCTCCGTCATCGCGGCCAGCCTGGAAGAATTGCTGAAAACGATCCTTCCCCTGCTGGCGAAGGAAAACGTCTGCTTCCGCCTGGCGGCAAACAAGGGTATGGCACAGCTTATCCTGAATGGAGGGTTAGGTCCCACAGCACTCGGTAAGGTCATCAAACTGTATCCGGTGAACAATCGGCAGGCGGCATCACTGGCGGGGCAGCTGATCGCCGCGACCTTACCATTTAAAGGGCCCCGCATCCCGACCGACCGCCACCTGGGAGGCCTGCTCTATGTCCGCCACCAACCCTCCCCCAATAAATTGCCTTTCCATTTGCCCGCGGATATTCACTGGCCGTTCGACAGGTTCGCTCCCCGGGCGACATCCGCGCAGGAAACCGCTCTGCCCGGCAAATACAAGACCTTCTCCGTCCTTAAGGAAGATCCGCGTGGCGACGTGAAAAAAGCGCTTTGGCTGGAAAAATGGTATAAGATAAAATGGTGCGTTATCAAACAGGGCAGACAATCGATGGCGGCCGATGATGATGGACGCGATACCAGCGACAGGCTGCGCTGGCAGTTCCGGCTGCATCGCGATCTGCAGGGGAGCCTCCCCCTTCCCCGCGCCTACGATCTTTTCGAGGCCGGCGGCGACACCTTTCTGGTACTCGAGTACATCAAAGGCGCCTGTCTGGAAGACGTGATCCTCGAGACTTACCGATCCATGCCCTGGTGGCGGCTATCGCAGCCCCACCGGCTGCGACTGCTGGAGTATGCGCTCCGCCTGCTGGATATCATTCAACGGATGCATGATAAAGGTTATGCTCATAGGGATATTACTCCTTTGAACTTTCTTGTAGCACGACACGGGCTGGTGATGATCGATCTCGAGCTGGCCTGGTCCACCAGCCTTCACCAACCTTCACCGCCCTTCCGCTACGGAACACCGGGATACATGTCGCCGGAACAACACAATGTGCAACCTCCTACGAGCGGTGAGGATATTTATGCCATCGGAGCGACGCTGGTTGCCCTTCTCACCGGCCTGATCCCGAATAAATTTTCCACCCCCTACCAGCATATCCTGCAGATGCAGCTACGTTTCTTTATCCCCGATCCCATGCTGGTTTCGATCATTTCTTCCTGTTTTCTGGATAGCCCCGCCAGACGACCCGGTCTCCATTTGCTCAAAAAAAACATTCGGGAATTCAGAGATAAACAGTTGCCCCAATGCTCCGTACCTCTCTCGGCAACCGGAAAACCCGATTCCGTTAAAATCGAACGGGCTATATCTTCCGCTCTGCAGGCGCTGACGATGCCGCCGCTGACAAGTCCCGCGAAATGCTGGCCCGCCGGCGTGTTGTACCTCCTCGCACAGGCGCAAAAGGCGGGCTTCGATATCCATTCCTGCATGACGGAGTATGCAAACAGCCTCGCTTACATGCATCTTCAATGCGAAAAGCCCGCCCGACTGCCGGCAGGATGGTTCGAAGGCGCCGCGGGCATGGCGCTGGCTATGACCGAAGGTCTGAAAAACAATGTGATAGTCACCCGGCTGCAATCGGTCGGAGATATACAGTCCTGTCTGCTCAACGGGACAACCGAAGATTGGGACCTCGCCAACGGAATGACAGGCCGGGGAATGGTTTCACTGAATGCCGCCGATCTGCTGGGCGGCGATTGGGTATGGCTCTTATTGCACAGTAATGTGGAACAACTGATATCGGCACAGCAACGGGACGGTTCATGGATATCCGGAAGTCACGGTAAAGGACATATGAAACTACCCGGTTTTGCACACGGTACAGCCGGCATCATCTGTTTCCTCCTGGCCTGGTCTGGCCGGTTCCAGGACTGCGCAGCGCAGAAAGCAGCAGCCCGTGCGCTATACTGGCTGGGGCGCCGCAATTACCCTTCCGATCCCGGACTCAGTGAAGGGCTGGCCGGTATCATCCTCGCCTTTTTAAAAGGATACGAAAAGCTAGGCGATCCCATTTACCGTCTGCTGGCCGAATCGGCACTCAAAGCTCTTCCCGATTTTTACGTCGACCGCGATCTTACCCTGTCCAGCGGTCTCGCAGGCATCGGCGAAACCTGGCTCGAGGCCGCACGGGTCCTCCGGTCGCAAGAATATAGAGAAAAGGCCGGCTGGCTCGTCCGCCAGCTGCAACACCAATACCGGCAGCAGGGCGACGGTTCGCGTTACTGGGTGCAGGACCATACCCCATATCCCACACCCGATCTCCTGACCGGCAACTGCGGGATCATCCATTTCCTGCTGCGCTATCATCGCCCTGATCAGCTTAACCACCCATTACTACCCGTATGAAAAGAACGACGATCTATCATTTCATCAGCTGGCTGTTCATCGCGCTGTTCCTCTATACAGCCGTTAGCAAGCTACTCGACTGGCAGGCCTTTCTCGGTCAGCTGGAGGAGTCTCCCCTGATCGGCCCGAATCTCGCCCGGTTCGCCTGGGTCGTTCCGGCCGTCGAATTATCCATTGCCGTTATGCTCGGGCTTCCGCGGCTGCGCATCGCCGGTCTCTACGCGTCCATGATCCTCATGATCGGCTTTACCATATACACGATCGCGCTGACTTCCTCGGGCCCTGATCTGCCCTGCGGCTGCGGCGGTTTCCTGGAACAACTGCCCCCGGTGACCCATATCGTCCTGAACGTCATCCTGTCTTTGCTGGCGCTGGCCGGCGCCCGGATGATCACCATTCACTCTAAAACATCCATATGATCACGGCAGCCATGGAAGACTACGGTAATATCCTGGGGCATCACGGTCTGACCTTCAAAAAGGACAACCTCTTTCTGACGGTTGGCGACCCTCGCCCGGCCCCGGGCTGGATCCTGCATCTTTCCGTCGTGGCATCCCAATTCGAAAAATTCCTGGAAGCCGTGCTTCCGCTGCTCATCGGAGAGAACATGCCGTTCAAGATCGCACGCGACAAGACAACGGCCCAATCCATCCTGGAAGGCAAATTGGGATATACCCGGCTGGGCAAGGTGATCTCGATATTCCCGGATGATGAAAACAGGGCACTATCGCTTGCCAGGAAGCTTACGACGTTGACATCCACCTTCAAAGGGCCCCACATCCTCACCGACCGCCACCTTGGAGGCAGAGTATATACCCGCTATGGCTATTTTAGCGCCATTAACGGTACACCGGAAATTCCTTATACCATTCCTTTTACGCTCGCACCCGGCCTGCAGTGGCCATTCTCCAGCCTGGCGCAGGCCAACCCTCCCGCGGCAAACAAAGTCCTGAACAATAAATACAGGACAATGGCGACGCTCAAGGAGGACGCCAGGGGAAATGTCCACAAGGCGCTGTTGCTGGGTCAGGGTTGGAAGATAAAATGGTGCCTGCTGAAAGAAGGCAACCCCTGCATGAATGCCGACGAGCAGGAGCGCGACATCGTTGACCGGCTCATCTGGCAATACCAATTGCAGAATGAGTTGTATGAAAGCCTGCCCGTCCCGAAAGCCTTCGAATTGTTCAAAGAGAACGACCGTACCTACCTGGCCATGGAATATATCAGGGGTACCCTGCTGAATGAAAAGATCGCATCGGTGTTTAAGGGGCGACCCTGGCGGATGCCGCCGCAACGGAGCCGTCTGAGACTCCTGGGTTATGCCCTGCAACTCATCGATATCGCCGAAAAAATGCACCGCAAAGGCTTTATTCATCGCGATATCACGGTAGCCAATTTCATCGTCACCAGGGGCGGCCGGCTGACGATGATCGATCTCGAGCTGGTCTATTCCAAAACAAACAGGAACCCGTTGCCACCCTTCGGCTCAGGCACCGAAGGCTTCATGTCCCCTGAACAGCGTGAATCCCGTACCCCCACGGAGAAAGAAGATGTCTACGCGGTCGGCGCAAGCCTGATCGTCCTGCTGACCAACCTGCTGCCGGGAAAATTCTCTACCACCAACCCCCAACTGCTGATCGAACAATTACGATTCTTCCTCGGGGATCATGCCTTGCTGCCTGTCCTGGCCGCTTGTTTCAACGACGATCCGGCGTTGCGACCCGATCTGTCCGAGTTGAAAACAACAGTGCGACAATTCGTGCTCGTCCCCGGCGGTGCGGGCGCTCCGGGCGCTGCGGGCGCTCCGGGTGCTGCAGGCGTCCCCGGCCGCGCGGCAAATCCCATTGGCCATGGCGAAAAAAAGGATCTTGGCGAAACGATCGATCAGGCGCTGAATGCCCTCAACACCACCATCATGAAGGGCAGCGAAGACGTCTGGTGGTCCCGTACCATTCAGAATAAAGCGTTCTATTACTATCAATCCCAATCAGCTTCCATCTACCCCGGTTTCCATACCGGAATTGCCGGCGTACTGTATCTCCTGGCCCGGGCCTACCGTTCCGGCTATCCCATCCGCTCCTGCGGCGCATCTTATACCGATGGTTGGAAGATTATCCGTACAAAATTTCTGCAGCGATTGCAGAGTATCTCCGGAGGCTTGTATCATGGGACATCGGGTATCGCAATGGCGCTGGCGGAAGGGATAGAGAACGGTCTGATCCCGGACAAGCAACAGGCTTTGCAGGACCTGGGAGCCTGTCTTTATAATCCGCGGCTGAAAGATCTTTCACTCGCCAGCGGTTTCGCCGGACAAGGACTGGCGCTGTTGCGGTGCGCCCACCTGCTCGACGGACAACTGGTATCGGAAAGATTGCGCGTCATGGTCGATCACCTGCTCCGGACGCAACAACCCGACGGCTCCTGGACCGACACCGATGTTGCCACCCCGGGGACAGCATGGACCGGTCTTGCGGATAGTACCGCCGGCATCACCTGTTTCCTGCTCAGCTATCTCATCTGGCAAAAGAACCCTCCGCTGGAGGCAGCGACGCTCCGTGCCCTGCAGTGGATGACAAGACGGCTGACACGCGACCCGCGTCCCCTGCTCGAGCGGCTGATCCGGCCCAACGGTCCCCATCCGCCCGCAGGCCTCGAAAACGGTCCCGCCGGCACTGCCCTTATCTTTATAAAAGCATTCGAATTATTCGGAGAGCCCGCCTACCGCCAAACCGCGGAAACACTCCTCCGGAAATATCCGCCCTATATCGTGCAACAGAACGTTTCTCTTGGCAACGGGCTCGCCGGCCTCGGGGAGACCTGCCTGGAAGCCGCACGTGTCTTCAGATCCCACGAGTGGTCTGACCGCGCCGAATGGATCGCCCAATTGCTGGCACATACCGGGTACAGGCAGCCCGACGATTCCTGTTACTGGCTCACGGAAGCAGACCCTTTATCTCATACCGCAGACCTCTTTGTCGGAAATGCGGGCATCATTCACTTTTTGATACGCGTTCATTCTCCGGGCGCCCTCAGCCATCCCATCCTTACCATTTAAACCACCGATTATGAAAAAACAAAAAATGATCGATATCATCGCCTTCTTACTCATTGTGCTGTTCGTATACGAAGGCACCAACAACCTCCTCCGCCATGCGTGGTTTGCACTTACTCTGGAATCTTTACCGCATGTGGGGTCGTTGGGCGGCCTCTTCTCCTGGGCGGTCCCGACCGCCGAGCTCACGGTTGCCCTCTTGCTGACTTTCTCCCGAAGACGCCAGCGCGCTCTGCTGGCATCGCTTTTCATGATGCTGGGCTTCACCGTCTATTCGGCATGGCTGTTCTGGGTTGCCCCCGAATTTCCATGCAACTGTGGCGGGTTCATCCAGGAAATGACCTGGGGCTTTCTGATCCCTTTCAACCTGGCCTTCGCCGGCCTGGCCTTCATCGGCCTCCGGATGGATCGACAACTACGTAAATCTTTGCGCAATACCATGCCTGCCATATCCTGATCAGACTTGGCAGACATGCAGGGTTAGCCGAAAACCTGCAAAAAGAGTAGGCACTATTTGATCAATTAAAGTTTAGCTTTTTAAAAATCAAAAAGCACCTTGGTTATGAAAAGAAGCAAGTTAATCCTCAACGGAGCAGCTGTTGTAGTTGCGCTCACCGGAGCATTCGCATTCACGAATCATTTCAGCGACGCGAATCTTTGGACGCTTCAGCCCAATCAACACTGTACCCAGATCCAGTGCGCAAGTACGGATGTGGAAGGCACGCTGACTCCTTGTCCGGATCTCAATGCGAAATTCCTGAATAACAAGTGTACTATCCCGTTCACAGGTACAGGATTTTTCGTTGAGCAGCAGTAACCAGTGAGTCCTGATTAAACATTAGGAAAGGTTTCATGAGGAGGCGCGGAGGAAACTCCGCGCTTCCTAATTAAAACAATTTTATATCACTTAAACTTTAGCTTTTGGGCAACAAAAGCGTCTATTTTATGAAAAGAAGCAGATTGATCCTCAATGGAGCCGCCGCAGTCGCATTGACCGCAGCATTCGCATTCAAGTCTCATTACAATAACTCAAATCTTTGGACCAACGGTGGTGGCGCTCAGACAACCCTCGGGGAGGCGCAGAGAAATTCTCGGCTCCTCCCAATTTGTTACAGCTGGTAAATTGATCGCTAACTAGGGCATCTTTAGTCCATCGTCGATCCCCTTCAGCCTCGCCGGTACCCCTTTCGTCATCCACTCGGGCGCAGGGATTCCTTTCAGGTAATGGTCGAAGAACTGTTCCATACGGATCGTAAAATCCCTTTTATTCTCTTCATTGCTGATCGTATGGCCTTCCCCATCGTATTGCAGCATCCAGACAGGCTTACCTAACCGACGTAGATCGGCGAACATTTCAACCCCTTGCATAAATGGCACGTTCCCATCCCCTACATTGTTCACAAGGAGCAGCGGCGTCCTGACCTTATTCGCCTTCAGTATAGGAGAACTCTCGAGATACGCTGCCGGATTCTTCCAGGGTGTCGTTCCCATACGATTCTGACCGGTTTCATAAAGTTGCATGGAAGTCTCACCGAATCCCGGCCGAATCTCACCATAGAAGCTTACAGGATCACTAATGCCCGAGACCGATATACCCGCTGCAAAGAAATTCGTACTCGCCACCAGGTAATCAACTTCATATCCTCCGAAACTATGTCCCTGCAAACCCATCTTCCCTGCGTCGACAAATGGCCTTGTCGCCAGGTACCGGGCGGCCGATACAACGGAATTAACCATGCTCTCGCCGGGCGCACCGATAGTATAATGGATATTAGGGTCAAAGACGAGGTATCCATGGCTGACGAACCAAGGTATGTTTATGGGTCCATGACTCCAATCCGGATCGATAAAAAAGTTCAACCCATTGGCGTCCTTTTCATAAAAATGAAAAATGACAGGGTATTTCTTTTTCGGATCGAAATCCGCAGGCTTATATAGTATCCCTTCCCCCCTCCTTCCATCGGGAAGACCCCAGTGAACAAGCTCAGTGCTCAACCAATTATACAATTTTTGCGGTTGCTCATTGCTCATCGGTGAATAATGTATAAAGTCCGACGTTGCATATAGATTTGGAAAATCCTTTGCACTCATGCGCTCTACGACATACATCTCCGCTTTTTTCGCTTTCACCGGCTTCATGGGAACATTGGCTGTGGTGCTCGGCCAGGGGTAAAATGAATAGTAATAAACCGACGGACCCATCGTGAGTCTATCTGGTTTCTCCTGAACACCTAACCCCTGTCTGAAAATACCATTGTCTTTGTTCGAAAGATCCAACGCCGTTAGCAACAATTGTCCATCGTGCGGGATCGCCGGTATTAAATCGAACTTTAGAGATAGGTACCGTAAAATGACCCCGTGTTCACGCCCATATCCATGGGTAAGATTTTCCGGAGGCTTGGTCCCTGCCGGATCCACTTTCCAGATATCGTACTTGTCATACAGCAGAACAGCCTGATCGTTATCCAACCATCCCGCAATCCCGATTGGCATATGCTGCGGAAGATCGTCGCTCCCTTCGTCGAATAGCGGCACGGGTATTCTGCCACTAATATTTTGGATTTTACCATCAGCAACGCAATAGGTATAATAACAGGCTCTCCCCATGTCATACCAAAGCACATATCCTCCTTGCGGAGATAGAGACATTAAAGACTTCGGTGCCAGCAATTCTTTTTTTACCAGTTTGCGCGTCCCATCGTCAAGAGAGACAAGATAGAGGCTGGGTCGGGCGGAAGGCCTCCAATATTCTTCCGACTTATCCTCGATAGTCTCTACCATTGCCCAATCCCCGTTGCCGCCATCAGGTAGTTGGACGTATGGTTTATCCTGGTTCGTATTAATTCGAATTACAGCATGTTGATCCTTATTCAATACCGCAGTAAATAACTGGCCGTATTTCATCTGCACCAATTGCTTCGACTGCAAAACCTCATCCTCATACCCCCACACATCTACCTGCACTCCTTTGGACCCGCCTTGCCCCGCAGCGCTCCTGTCAGGCATCAGCGAAAAAAAGATCCGGTTCCCGTTCGGGCTGAACGAAGGCGGACGACCCGCGATCACCACCCCCTTCTCCATCCCGGGCGTCCGATCATCTACCCGGACCACAGCGCTATCCATTCCCCTGGAATAATAGACAAGCGAATGGTCTTTGCCCCTGCTAACAATGCAAGCCAGCTGATTTCCCGCAACATCAAAACCAAAGTATCCCACCTTACCACTACCCCGACAGATCGTATCCACGGAACCACCCGGCAGATCGATCCATAACAAACCGTTCGCCTCACTAACCACCAGCACGTTGCCCAGGTCGCTGAACGCATAATCATCCACAGAAGAAAAACTCTTTTCCGATCCACTGAACATATCCCGCAGTACAAGCCGTTTATCGGTAGTCCGGTATGCCAGCCATTGCCCATTTCCTTCCTTTGGTGTCTTATACGCACTAACGCCAGCAATTCCTTCTATTTTTGACTTAGATCCTGGCCGTACGATCTCCAGGCTATCATGCGGCAGGCTAATCACGACCATCCGCCCGTCTTCCGTGATCGTGGGATTCATTCCGCCCGGCACGTCCCTTTCCCACGAACCATCCGTGGCCTTGATGATCAGTTTCGACCCCTCCCCTTCACTGAGGGTATAGGTGACAAATTTCCCGTCCGGGCTGATTGCCGGCGCGTAGATCTTCGGCCAGTTATCGATCGCTGATTCATCGAGAGGCTTCTTCTGCGCATTCACGGATACGGCACTGCAAAATAACAGCATGCCGATGATACATTGCTTCATTGGTATACTTGCGATAAGGATGACGCGCGGCCTCCTTAAGTTACGAAATTTCATCAGGACTGGGGCCAGGTCGCTTCACCTTTTTTCATTTTTTCCAGTACTACCTCGAACGGCTTTTTATCATCCGCATCGCTTGACATATTGATCGCATCCTGCTCCCATTTCATCGCTTCCTCTTTCCTGCCTAATTTATAGCAGAGATTTGCATAAGTATCCTTGTACGTAGCATTGTTCTCAGCATCGTTACACGCCTTGCTCCATCCCAATGCGACGGTAAGAACATGTTTGTCCGATGACTTCCTGAACATATCCCAGGCCCGCGTATTCAGCATCATCATCGGAGTCAACTGGGGGTATTTCTTATAGAAATCGCTGAAACAATCGACATAGGTCCTATAATCCTTTCCTTCATAATAAAACCTATCCTTCGCCCTCCCGAATGCCTCCGCCGCTATCGCGGGATATTTTTTATTCAGGTAGCCTTCCAACACTTTCCAATCGGTGGAAGTAGCGCTCTTACCAAGAAAAGGATCGCTCTCATCAACGACAATGGCATTGATCAGGGTCATGTCTACCGTGTAGGCGCCGATCACCTCCCTCGCCTTCTGCAAATTATCGAGGAGGACATGGAATGCCCTGCTCCTGACGCTGAACGTGTATTGACAAATGAACATCAGATTTGCTTTCGTCAGCTGATCGGGCATCTGAGCGATATACGCGTCAGCGGCCTCCCCGGCAATCTTATGATCGCTGAAATAAGTCAATTCGGCGATCTGTTTACACAGAGAAGTATCCCTGTCGCCGGTCTCGAACCGCGAGACAAGTGGGAAAAGCTGTTTGGCAGGGTTCAACGCATCCTCGCCCAGAGCGATGAATCTCGCAACGGGGATGGCGGCATTCCCTTCATGCACAGGCTGCCCGTCCGGCGAAAAGTACAGATAGGTGGGGAAGACATTGACCCCGAACCTCGTCTTCATTGCATGCGCCTCCGCATACCAGTTCCGCACGGTATCATTGTCTTTCCGCGTGGAATCCATCTGCACCGACACGCTGATAAAATGAGCGTTATAAAAGTCGCCCACATCCTTAAGGGGAAATACATTTTCCTTCATGGACCGGCAAGGACCGCACCACGTGGTATAGCAATCGACGAAGATATACTTGTTCTCCGCCCGAGCCTTCGCCACTATCTGCGACCAGCTGAGATCATCACTGAAATGGATACCCTGCGCCACGACACATGTCGGGATCAATGCCAAAAGGCAATAGAAAAACAGTCTTTTCATACGAATAATTTTCAATAACCTGAATTTTGAGGAGTCAACTGTGGGTCCTTCTGCATATCCGACAGCGGGATAGGGAACAACTGCTTATAAGAAGCCCAGGTGACCCCCTTGATCGCGTCGACGGCCGGCATGACCGCATCGATCGTCCCGGTCCGCTTCAGATCCAGCCACCGATGCCCCCATTCTGCAAAAAATTCTACCTGCCGCTCATGAAGGATGGCCGCGAGCTGCGAATCCTTATCGGCAGCAACCGTACTGTTCGGCAGCCCGGCCCTGTTACGGATCACATCCACGTCCTTTCGTGCATCGGCAGTATCGTTCTGCTGGGCCTCTGCCTCTGCCCGGATCAGGTATTGTTCCGAGAGACGCAGCATCATCAGGTATTCGGTGGGAGTCGAGCCGGGGACAAAACCCGCCTTATACTTGTGCGGGTAGTAATAAGTTTTCCCAACCCTGGTTATATTCCCTACCCACGCCGTATCACGTTTATCTCCCGGTTCGAATGCATTCACCAGTTCGCTGCTCAAAGCCACCGGCCGGATACTGTTAGGCGCAGTGGTGAGTATAAAAGTTTGCCCATCGAGCGTATTTTCCCCTGGAATGACCGGGGGCAATTCCCAGATAGCCTCTCTGCTGTTCTTCAGGAAGACGCTGTTAAGGTTGGCCAGGATCGAAAAGCTGCCGGTGTTATTGATCACCGTAGTGGCCTGTGCCTGCGCACTCGCCCAATCGCCGGTATAGAGATAAACTCTGGCCAGTAGGGCGGTAGCTGCCCATTTGGTCGGCCGCACACGGTCTACAGTAACTGTCACAGCATCAGTCGAAAGAAAATCCGGGCTCAATGAATTCTGGGCGTCCTTCAGATCGGCAACGATCTGCTGATATACCTGCGCCTTTGGAGTGCGCGGAAGGTTATTATTCACCGTATAGCTGGTAGTCGTTGCCAAGGGAACGTCGCCGAATAGGTTGGTCAGGTAGAAATAAAAAAACGCGCGGATGAATTTTGCCTCGCCCGTCAGCTGCTGCCGCACGGACGCGCTTACACCGGCCGTTGAATCCTTCAGGCCTTCGATCGCTGCATTCGCGTCATAGATGTACTTGTACGGCTCACTCCAAAGCAGGGTGCTGCTGTTGGGAACCGCATTTTTATAATAGCCTACATCGTTCGCACTGAAGCCGGTGCTCGAATAGAGCTGAAGCTCATCGGCCGATAAACCTCCCAATAGGGTGAGGCTTTGTAACCCTCCGGCAAATGCTCCGTTGCCTTGTATTTGGTCATAGATGCCGGTCAGCACGGACGCGGCCGTTGCGTTATCCGCAAATGCAGTAGAGGCCGCAATCTGGGTCGGCGGGGCCTGGATCTGCACAATTTTATTGCACGCGACACTCATGCCCGCAACCAGTCCAACGACAATCAGCGGGCGTATTGAAAATTTATAGTCAGGTAACATTTGATCAAAAGATTTTTTCATGAATCGATACGTTGATGTCCATCCACTGTTTTACAATCCGAGCTGTATCCCGGCGGTGATCACTTTCAAAGGAGGCAGACTGGGGACGACCGAGGGGTTCTCCGGGTCCATGCCGGCGTAATGGGTAATGGTCAACAGGTTCTGACCCTGTACATATACCCGGCAGTTTTGCAAATGCAGTTTATGCTCCCATGAGGACGGCAAGGTATAAGAGAAGGAGAGGTTCTTGAGCCGTATATAAGAGGCATCCCCATACCCGCCGTCGCTATTTTCAGCGTAATCGTACCAGGCCTGATCAAGGCTGTAATCTTCATTGAACTTTTGGATATTGGTCTTGTCGCCCGGTTTTTGCCAGCGCTTAAGCACGGCGACTGGCTGCTGGATACCTTCCACTCCTGGCAGCTCATTGGAAATGAAGATGGCGCCGGTCTGTTTGACAAACTGGAACAGGAAATCCAGTTGAAAGCCTTTGTACCGAAAGCTGTTCTCAAAACCGCCATAGAACTTCGGTGCGAGATCGACGAGAACGGTATAGTCATCGGGAAAGGTCGGATTGAAGGTGGGGTTGCCTTTGACATCCGAAAAAACATACGAGCCCGTCGCACTGTCTGCCCCGAGTGAGTGCGCTGCCTTAAAGATGGTCAGGGGTTGTCCGATAACATAGCTGCCCGCATAAGAGCTGCTGGCCAACCCCGGGAAAGACAACAGCTTGTTCCGGGGAATGGTTAAATTGATATTGCTGGTCCAGCTAAAATCCTTACCTGCGATATTCTTGGTTGTTACGGAAAATTCCCATCCCGTATTCTGTACCACCGCCGCAAGATTCGCCTGCACGGAGGTAAACCCGGTGACGGTCGACAGAGGATAACCCACCAGCTGGCTGCTGCTTCGGTTGCGATAGAAGCTGGCGCCGGCCAGGATCCGGTCTTTAAAGAGACCCAGCTCGATCCCGCCTTCCAACTTTTTATTGATCTCCCAGGCATAATCGGGGTTGGCCAAATTATAAGGATAGATGCCCTGCGAACCGAGGAAGGGGTTGATGGTCGAACTATAAAGGCTCATAAACCCGTAGTCAGGGATCTGGTCGTTACCCGATGTTCCATAGCTGGCTCTCAACTTTCCAAAACTCAGGAAAGGGAGTGCTTTTTGAACGAATTCCTCCCTGGAGAATATCCGTGCGCCGCCTGCCGCACCAAAATTTGCATATTGCTTCCCGGGGCCAAAACGGCTGGAACCATCCCTGCGGGCGGTCAGATCCAGCAGGTATTTATCCATCCAGCTATAGCCGAGCCGGCCAAAGATCGCCCCGTATTTGTATTGGGTATTGGTAACGGCGTTCACCACAATACTGGAGGCCGCCTGTATATTTCCCAAAAGTTGATCGCTGGTAAAGCCCGTCGCCTGTAGCACCTGACCCTGGCTCGTATTCTGCTCGATGGTGCCGCCGACAAGCGCACTGAGCTTCCCTCCGCCAAGCTTCACTTTATAACTAGCCTGCGGCTCGACGATCCATGTTTGGTAATCATAGTTTGCGAAATCGGCGGAGCTTGGAACAAACGAACGCAGAGTCGGGTCAATGGCAGCCGTAGGCGCATCGGTATACTCTCCTGTCTGCAGATCCGTATAACCAAGGCTGGTCTTTAGCTCCAGACCGGGTAAAACTTCATAGCTGAGCTCGCCATGGCTG
>DASYSV010000168.1:0-4295 GCA_036010185.1 Puia sp. | reverse complement strand
CCACACCAGCCTGTCCCCCGCCGGACGTACGACCTTCGTCCCCGGAGCTTCATATCCATATCCGACCTGCGCCGCATTCTCCAGATAACCCGTCCCTCCCAGGATATAATGTTTGTCGATCGAGATCGTCACATCATAATCCCCCCACACGCCATAAAATTCCCGGGCCACATATGGCGTGGGATGCCATCCTTCATAATCGTATTCACACATTTTCGGATACCACTGGCTCATGGAATACCGCACTCCGGTCTGCGGATTATCTCTTCCGCTGCGGCGGATCTGCAACGGCACCTGCGCCTCGAAATCCATCTGGAAGGTCACCGAGCTTCGCGGCAATATCGGTTTGGTCAGCTTCACCTTGAGGATGGTCTCATCCGTCTCATAGGTCTGCGACACGCCGTTCATCTTCAGCGAAAGCACGTGTTGATAGCCGATCTCATCCGGTTTCAGATTCAGTATCCGGTCGCGCACCCGCTGATCCCAGTCCCGCTGCTGCTGCCCGCGGCGCCCCGAATACACGATCTCGCCCAGCTTACGGCTCCGGCTGTCCATCATGCTCCCCGGTTGAAAAGCATTCCAGTATAAATGGTAAAAGACCTCGAACAGGGTGTCAGGGGAATTGTTGGTATAGACGAGCGTCTGAGTACCCGCAAACCGGTTCGTCTGCACGTCCATCTTTACATCCATCGTATACTTCACGTGCTGCTGCCAGCGATCGGGTTGCGCCGATGCCACGGGGTGATACGCCAAAAAGATCACCCCGGCTAAAACTAATTTCTTCATCTTATTACAATGTATTACTATCCTTCAACAGCTGCCCGTCGCTGCTGAATAGCAAATTCTTTTTCTGTATATCGCTCTTCTGCACCAGGATGCCATACTGCGTGACATTCCCGGGATTGTGATACCTCGTCACCGATTTGATCACCCACTCCGCACTGGCATATTTGCTCTTCGAAAGACCATCCTTCACCGGGGCAGGGATCTCATCCCTGGTGATCTTCTCCCAGGATTGCAGCCAGACGCCCTTGCTGTCAAATTTGGCGACAAGCCTGTCCTTGCCAACCATGAAGCTGGCCTGGAAATTCGAGACCTTGTCCGACCAGCTCACATTCGCGGCGGTCGGATATTTTACTTTGAAACTGTCGGTCACTACCGCGGGTATCGACCGGAACTGCGCATCCACATGACCAGCTGTCATCAGGAATCCAAAAACAAGTAGCAGATAAAGGGATTTCTTCATAAAAACATATTTATAGGTTATAATTCATTTCTCTTTTCCGAACACCCCTCCACCACGATGACGATCTCCCCCTTCACCCCCTTCTCACGAAAATATTCGCAAACGTCGCGAAGCGACCCACGCTTATTCTCCTCATATATCTTCGTCAATTCCCGGCTCACACAGCATGCCCTATCCTCCCCAAAATGAACGATCATCTCCTCGAGCGTCTTCACCAGCCGCAACGGCGACTCATAAATAACCAACGTCCTCGCTTCCCCCGCCAGCTGCTTCAACAAGGTCTGCCTTCCCTTTTTCGGCGGCAAAAAACCCTCGAACGAAAACCGGTTCATCGGCAACCCGCTATTCACCAGCGCCGGTACAAAAGCCGTCGCACCCGGCAGACATTCTACCGTCACCCCGACCCGGATGCACTCCCGCACCAGCAGGAATGCCGGATCGGACACTCCCGGCGTTCCCGCATCCGTCAACAGCGCCATCTTCTTCCCCTGTAGCAACTGGTCGGTCAAATGATGCAGTACCTTATGTTCATTGTGTTGATGAAACGGCGACAGCGGCTTCACGATCTGAAAATGATTCAACAACCGGGCAGAATTCCGGGTGTCTTCCGCCAGGACCAGGTCCACCACCTTCAACACCTCCAAAGCCCTGAGCGTAATATCCTGCAGGTTACCGATGGGAGAAGGAACGATATACAACATTAGTTCACCTCCGTCTCAAAGTATTCCATCACCGGATTGGCCAGCAACTGCCGGCTGGCTTCTTCCGCGATCTTTTTTGCTTCGCCGGCCGACGCGGCCTCTATCTGCAGCACGATACTCTTCCCGATCCGTACATCGCTGACACTCCGGATACCCAGGTTCTGCAACCCTCCCATCACCGCCTTGCCCTGCGGATCCAGCAATTCTTTCAAGGGCATTACCTTAATCTGAACTGAATATATCATGAAGTCCGATTTTTAGCAACCAAAGATACAATAATATAAAAAACGAACACCACCGGCACCGCCACCCACTTCAACACAACAGCCGAAACCACCCCGATCCCCACCAGCAACAACTTCGGCCAATTGCCTCTCATCGTATTGTCCTTGAACTTCAGCGCCATCAACGGCAGATTGCTCGTCATCAGCCAGGCCACCACCACGATGATCCCATACAATACCCATTTGTTAATGATCAGCGCGGCAATATCCGGATTCTGAGAATACCACGAGATCAATGGCAGGGAAGCGATCAGTATTCCCGCCGCGGGTGTAGGCACCCCTTTGAACCCATAGGTCTGCGATTCATCGAGATTAAATCGTGCCAGCCTGTACGCCGCCGCACAAGGAAAGATCAGCGCCGGCAGAAGCCACCCCAACGAAACATCGATCCCATCCGCCTGCCCCGAATAACCCAACCTGAGCAGCTGATACAGGATCATCCCCGGCGCCACGCCAAAACTGACGAGATCCGCCAGCGAATCCAGCTGCTTGCCCATCGGCGACGTCGCTTTGAATAACCTCGCCACCAATCCGTCGAGGAAATCTACCACCGCCGCCATCCCGATACAAAAAGAGGCGATCGTCGTCTTCTCCGGCATGCTGATATATTGCGACCCATCCGGATTATACAGCGCGGTAATGCCGTTCTGTAAAATATAGATGATCGCCACGCAACCGAAAACCAGGTTGAGCAACGTGAACAGATTCGGAATTTTCTTCATGCCGGAAAATTAATGCTTTATTTTCGATTCATAGCCCCCGCGACGCACCGCCCCTCATTTCTTCATCGCCGCTTCTATCTCCTCCACCGTTATCGGCACTTCCCCCATCAGATCCTGACACCCACTCGCCGTGACCCATACATCGTTTTCTATCCGTATCCCCATCTTCTCCTCCTCGATATAGACCCCCGGCTCCACAGTCAGCACCATCCCCTCCCCGATAGGCTCATACCTCGGTCCCAGGTCATGCACGTCGATCCCCAGGTGATGCGATACCCCATGATACATGTACCGGCTATACGCCATATTCTCCGGCGTCTGATTTTTCAGATCGCCCTCGGTCAACAACCCGATCCGCACAAACACCTTACCCGCCTCCTCCCCGAATTGCCGCCCATAATCCGCCAAACCTACCCCCGGTCTCAACAAACTCTTCGCATAGCGATGCAAATGCAGACACGCATTATACACCTCCGCCTGCCGCTTCGAAAACTTTCCATTCACCGGCACCGTCCTCGTCAGGTCCGCACTATAACCCCCATACCTCGCGCCAAAATCCATGAGCACAAGCTCCCCGTCCCGACATTCCTCGCTATTGGCGATATAATGCAGCGTCCTGGCCCTGTCCCCGCTGGCAACGATACTCGCATAAGCCGGACCCGACGCCCGCCTCGATACGAATCCCCGCAGGATCTCCGCCTCGATCTCGTATTCCATCACGCCCGGCCGTATCCGCTTCAAAAGCTCCCCAAACGTCGCACCCGTAATGTCCGCCGCTTCCTGCATCACCGTGACCTCCATCGGCGTCTTGATCGCCCGCAGCCCCCTCAGGGTCTTCGCGCTCCGCCGGTACACATGCAACGGGAATTCCCTCCGCATTTCATCTATGAACCGGTAATCCCGCGTGATCAGCGGCCCCCCACGACGATCATTCTCATTCGAGTCGAGATAGATACTATCGGCCAGGTGTATCCACTGCCGTAACATCCCCCAGATATTTTCCAGCCACACCACCGTAACGATGCCCGATATCGCCCTTGCCTCCTCCGCACGCAACCGCCGGCCATCCCATTTCTCTTTCAATTCATTCGGCTTCGCCAATACCAACACTTCCCGGTACCGCTCGTCGGGATGCCCCGGAAAAAGGACCACCATCGACTCTTCCTGCCAGATACCCGATACCCAAAACAGATCGCTGTTTTGCCAAAAAGGATGATGCGCGTCCCCATTCAAAGGCATCTCATCATTACTGACGAATAACGCGATCGACCCTGGCTCCATCGCCCCCGCAAACCGCCTCCGGTTCTCACTGAACAATTCCGGTATCCTTGGAAAATATTGC
>DASYSV010000153.1:0-5263 GCA_036010185.1 Puia sp. | reverse complement strand
TGCGCGAGAGCCTGCGGCTGGCGGGGGAGGTATTCGTATAAATGGAATTTCAACTGCCCATATCGCCCGATCCCCTGCCGGCTCCCATCCGGTATGGGGACAAGCTATTGCTGATAGGCTCGTGTTTTACCGAACACATCGGGGGAGCGTTGGCTGACTGGAAGTTCGACACCTTGCAAAACCCCAATGGCATCCTTTTCGATCCTGCAAGCGTGGCGTCGAGCCTTGAATCCTATGTGGCGCCGGAATCGTATGGGTCCGGGGACCTGTTTTTTGCGAACGAACTCTGGCAGAGCTGGAAACATCATGGGATCTTTTCGGGAGTCGATCGCGACGAGGTACTGCAGGGGATCAACGCGTCGCAGGAGTCTGCGCACCTATTTCTGAAAAAGGCGGATTGGTTGATCATTACGCTGGGCAGCTCGTTCTCTTATCGTCTTGTCGGGGATGGACGACCGGTAGCCAATTGTCACCGGGTCCCGCAACAGCAATTCCGCAAGCACCTGATGACCATCGAGGAGATCGTTACCGCGCTGGACGGCTGTCTCCACAGGCTTTTCTATTTCAATCCTAATCTGCGGATCATCTTTACCGTATCCCCCGTGCGTCATATCCGCGATGGAGTGGTGGAGAACAACCGCAGCAAGGCCAGGCTGATCGAATCGGTGCATCATCTCGTGAATAAGTTCGACCGCCTGTGGTATTTCCCCGCTTATGAGCTCGTGATCGATGTGCTTCGGGATTACCGGTTCTACGGCATCGATATGGTCCATCCCAACTATGCCGCCACGCAATTCGTACTCGAACATTTTACACAATTCGGCATCGATGCCGAATCGCGCTCCGTGCTCGAGCATGTGAAACAGCTGGTTGCCGCCCGGCGGCACCGGCCCAGACATCCCTCGACGGCCGCTCACGCCAGGTTCATGCGCGAGCATTATGAAAAGGCAGCCGCCCTGGGCCGGCAATATCCATTTCTTCACCTGCAAGAAGAGCTGGAATATTTTTCCGCCGGGAAGTAACCTGCTAATTATTGCGCTTCAAATAGAATTCTCCATTCGTTATGACCCTGGACACGGCAAAGTCGGGACGATAAACCGTGCCGGAAAATGTAACCTTGACATAGGTGGCGGTCAGATCGGTGATGGTCACCTTTGCATCGGCGACGACACCGGATAAGGAAACATGGCCATTGGCATCGGACATCGTACCTGCCGTGAGGTAGCCTACACCGGTGGAATCATACCAGAACAGCTCGGCCTGCGGGAGTTGGGCGCCATTGGTCTCCACCGCCTTGTTCGGGTCGTCGTAGGCGACGCCCTCTCCGCTGAGAAACGAAAGCGTGGCGTTGGGGTCGCTGGTGTAATTGACGGGACAGATGGATCTTCATGACAACGATTTAAAATTTAGCCGCGATCCCTACATTCAGATATGCAACACCATAGCCCAACTCGCCCAGCACGGCGAAATGGTCGGCGAAGAAATACCGGGCGCCGACATAAAGGCTGAGCCCGACGGTACTGCCATAACTGCCGCTGCTGCCTGCGATGGTCCCGGAGCCGGTGTTATCACTGTAGGAAAAGCTGAGGAGATTGTAAGCCAGCATCAGACCGCCATAGAGGTCCAGCTTCTTTGCGTCGAGACCATTGTAATGATAGGCGCTTCGGACGCCGACGACGGTATAATGCCAGTTCTCGCTGTAGTTGTAGTTCTGCTCGCCGGCCGAGTAACTGTAGCCCTTATAGCCGACATAGCCGCCGAGACTGATGACGCCCGGCCCTCCGATGTCCCATACACCCCGTTCGTACTGCAGGCTGAGGGCGGGTGTCTGCGATGCGCCCGAATAGCTGAGGATCGAGCTTCCGAGACCAATGCCTGCGCTGAGAATATTTGTCCCTTTTTGGAATTCCTGTGTATGGCCGGCGAGGGCGAGACCGGTCACGGATAGGAGGAGTAGTAGCCTTTTCATAATTTTTTTTGACCAAATTAGCCGTGTGGTGAAGGCGAGGCAAGCGGCATTTATTCTCTGCCGACCGGTATTTATTTTTTGAGCCGAAAGCGGTGAAATTTGTGTATCTTTTATGGCCCCAAGCACCCCCTACCGATGGCCAAAAGACTACTGCTGATTGCGCTGTTTGTGCGCGCCATTGCCGGTTTTGGGCAGCAAACAGCTGCCGCCGACTCTCTTCTGCGTGTCATCCGCGCGCATCCCGCCCGGGACAGCAACCGGGTAACGAGCCTGCTCAGGCTGGCGGATGCGATAGTCTATACCGACGCACCCACGGCCATGAGGTATGCCGACGAAGCATTGGCGATCTCCGAAGAACAACATTGGACAAAAGGGATTGCGCTCTCCTGGCGTCAGAAGGGGAATGCGTATTACGTATTCTCCGACAATCCCGCCGCGATGGACTGCTATATCAAAGCCTTGAATAGCGCCAGGCCGCTGGCGATCCGGGAGCTTGATGCCAGTCTCTTCAACAATCTCGCGAATATTTACAGCGATGAAAAGCAATTCGACAAGGCGCTGAATTACTACGGACAATTCCTGGACGCCGCCAGGGAATTGCGATCCGGAAAGGAGGAGACCATTGCGCTGGTCAATATGGGGACGGTGTATTCCGAGATAAAAGAGCACGGAAAGGCAATCTCCTGCGGATTGCAGGCGCTCGAAATCTCGCGGCGGGACAAGATCGATTATTTCATTCCGATCATTTTGAACAACCTGGGCGTCGCCTATGTCAAGAAAGGGGATGCCGACAGCGCACTGGACTACTTCCGGCAGAGTATTACGCTCGGTGAAAAATTCGACAACAAGGATGCCCGGGGGTCCTCGCTGGAGGAAACAGGTAAGATATACCTTTTGCGCGGTGACTATTCGAATGCGGACAGAAGTATCCGTCAGGCGCTGGCCATCGGACAGGAGCTGCATTCGGCCGAACGGCTGACCGATGCCTGGCAGAGTCTCAGCCAGCTGTATGAGAAACAGCATGATTATAAAAAGGCGCTGGATGCTTACCGGCAATATATCCTTTTCCGGGACAGCGTTTCGAATGACGAGAAAAGGTCGTCGATAACCAAAAAGGAAATGCAATTCGATTTCGAGCGGAAAGAATCCGCCACGAAGGCGGCCAGTGACAAGCAGGCGGCGGTCGCGCAGGCGGAGATCCGCCGGCAGGAGCTGATCCGGAAGGGAATGGTAGCGGGCGTCACCTTCCTGTTGATGGCGGGGTTGTGCGGCTTCCTGTTATACAAACGGCGGCGGGATGCCGACATGCGCCGAAAGGAATCGGATCTCAAGGCGCTGGTCGCCGAGACGGAGATGAAGGTGCTGCGGCTGCAGATGAACCCGCATTTCATTTTCAATTCGTTGAATTCGATCAGCGACTATATATCCCGGAATGAAACGACGACAGCCACTTATTTCCTGAGCAAATTCGCGAAGATGATGCGGCAGGTGCTGGAACATTCCGAAAAAAGCGAGATCACGCTGGCGGAAGACCTGCAGGTAGTGGAGACGTATGTCCAACTGGAGACGCTGCGGCTGCGGAACGAACTCCGATATGAGATCGTCATCGATAAGGATATCGATCCGGAGGTTACGATGGTGCCTCCGCTGATCGCGCAGCCCTTTGTCGAAAACAGCATCTGGCACGGGCTTTCGGGAAGACAGGGTCAACTTTCGATCCGCATCCACCGGAGCGATGGAATGATGTGCTATATCGTGGAGGACAACGGCATCGGACGTAAGGAGGCGGCAAAGCGCACACCCGCTGGAAAACGTTCGATGGCGCTTCGTATCACCCAGGACCGGCTCGATATCCTCAATCAGACGAGGGGAAAAGGGGCGGGTCTGGAGATATTCGATCTTTCCGATGGAACGCGGGTGGAGCTGCGTCTTCCATTGGAATTAAACTATTAAGCATTCATGATCGACGCAATTATTATCGACGATGAATCGCATTGTATCCGCCACCTGTCGGGACTCCTTTCCGCGTCATGCGGTTCGACGATCCGGCTGGCAGACGCGGCTTCGACGCTGGAGGACGGATGGAGGAGTATTCTTCGGCTTAAGCCCCAGCTGGTATTCCTGGATATCCAGCTGCATGACGAAACGGGTTTCGATCTGCTGGACCGGATCCCGGTGATCGATTTCGACATCATCTTCGTCACCGCCTACGAGCAATATGCGATACGGGCCTTCAAGTTCAGCGCAATCGATTATCTGTTGAAGCCGGTGGATCCCGACGACCTGCTTCAGGCCGTGTCACGGCTTCAGCAGCGGCGCACAAAAGAAGATACCGCCCGACGATTCGAAACGCTGCTGGATAACCTTCGCAATGGAACAGGGCTTCCCCGCCGTATCAGCGTGCCCACAATTAAGGGGATGGAGTTCCTGCCGGTGCAGGACATTATCCGCTGCGAAAGCCATGTCAACTACACGACTATATTCCTGACAAACGGGCAGAAGCTGACCGTTGCCAGGACGCTGAAGGAATTCGAGGAATTGTTGGAGGAACATCACTTTTATCGCGTTCACAATTCTCACCTCATCAATCTCGCCTGTATCAAAAGCTATCATAAGGGCAAGGGCGGATCCGTACGTATGTCGGACAATACCGAGATCGAAGTATCCACCCGGAGAAAAGATGAACTGCTGAAAAAGCTGGCGGAGTTGTAATTTGCCGACGATGAAAACATATTTGTATTTATTCGTATTTGCGGGATGTGCTTTTTCCGCGAGCGCGCAGAATAAGACGGCGCATGACCCCGATGATTCGATAGTGGTAGAGAAAAGCAAGGCGGCTTCCGCGGCCTCCGCGGCTCCCTGGCATTGGCAGGACGTGGACGGCGACTATGGTCCTTTACCGGCATCGGTGCATGTCTACAGGACGGCCGATTCGCTGGATGGACGTCCGCAGGTGGCCTATTATGTCTCGGCGCCGCTGGGCGACAAGGAACTGGGCTTTACCGCGCAGGTGGGCTATGGCAAGCGGTATACGCCGGCCCAATACTACGGGCAGGAAGGGCATCCGCTGCTGGTGATCAATACGTCCTTCTTTTCATTCGCCACCAACGGCAATCTGAACCTGGTAATGCGGGACGGGAAAATGCTCGCGTGGAATCAACCTTCGCGAAAAGGAAAAAAGGATTCGATCTTTCATTATACGACCCGTAGCGCACTGGGCATTACCGCCGGCCGTAAGGCGGATGTGGCCTGGATCTTTACGGATACGACGCAGCCGTTGCCCTATGCGTTCGA
>DASYSV010000145.1:0-9108 GCA_036010185.1 Puia sp. | reverse complement strand
ATTCCTTCCGAAAGAAGGGGCGGCAAAGGCGGTCCAGATCGATATCGACGGAAGGATGCTGGGGCTGCGTTATCCTACAGACGTAAATCTTCAAGGCGACAGCCGCAGGACGCTGAAGGCGCTGATACCATTGCTTGTCAGAAAAGAAGACCGCACCTGGCGCGAAAAGATCGAGTCGGAGATCACCCGATGGTGGAAGGTCCTCGAGGCGCGCGCGATGAAAAGCGCCAATCCCATCAATCCCCAGCGTTTCTTCTGGGAACTATCGCCCCTTCTGCCGGACAATTGTATCCTGACATCGGACTCGGGATCGACGGCTAACTGGTTCGCGAGGGACCTTCGCGTCCGGAAGGGCATGAAGGCCTCGTTGTCGGGCAATCTGGCCACGATGACCCCTGGTGTTCCTTATGCTATTGCCGCGAAGTTTGCCTTCCCCGATCGCATTCCCATCGCCATGGTAGGGGACGGGGCGATGCAGATGATGGGCATGAACGAGCTGATCACCATCTCCAAATACTATCGTCGCTGGTCCGACCCGCGTATGCTTATCATCGTGCTGAACAACCAGGACCTCAACCAGGTGACATGGGAACAACGTGTCATGTCGGGCGATCCTAAATACGAGGCATCACAGGATCTTCCCGGGCTGAACTATGCTGCTTACGCGCAGCTGCTCGGTCTCGAGGGTATCCGCATCGAAAAAGAGGACGAGATCGGTCCGGCATTGCAAACGGCATTGAACGCCCGGCGGCCCGTAGTGCTCGACCTTCTCAGTGATCCGAACGTCCCGCCATTGCCGCCCCATATTACGCTCAAACAGGCGAAGGATTTCAGCTCCTCGATCCTGAAGGGAGACGTCAATGCCTGGGATATGATCAAACAGACGTATAAGGAAGTCGTCGAAAATTTCTTACCCCATCATTCATAAAAATAAATCATGGCTATGCCCTTCTCAGTTTATCGGGACTGTATCGATGCCTGCACCCACTGTGCGGAGATGTGCCATCAGTGTGCGGACGCCTGTCTGGAAGAGGACGATGTACATTCCCTGCGCACCTGTATCCGGCTGGACCTGGAGTGCGCGGCTGCCTGCCGCACGGCGGTTGAGATGATGCAGCTGGACGGAAATTTCACCGGGGCCTATTGCGAGCTCTGTGCGGATGTATGCGACGCCTGCGCCGAAGAATGTACCAAACATGCGGGCAAAGGCATGGAACATTGCCGCATCTGCGCGGAAGCCTGCCGTCAATGTTCCGAAGAATGTAGTAAAATGGCCTCGATGGCCTGAATGGAAATATTTATGAACACACTCGTAAAACCGGGCGCCGGGAGGGTGACCGATCACCGGATATCGGACGTGCAGGTCACCGCCTACACGCTACCGACCGATCGTCCTGAGTCGGATGGTACGCTGGAATGGCAGGAAACGACGATCATCGTCGTCAGGGTCAGGTCCGCGGATAAGGAAGGGCTGGGCTATACCTATGGTCATGTCGCCATCGTCGATGTGATCAGATCATTACTTGCTCCCATCGTCATGGACAGGCAACCGATGGACGTCATGGCCCTCCAGACGGCTATGATCCATCACGTCCGCAACAACGGTCAGGCGGGTCTCGCAATGATGGCGGTATCCGCCGTCGATATGGCCATCTGGGATCTTAAAGCCCGGTTGCTCGGTCTTCCCTTATGCCGGCTATTGGGACAGGAACATGAGTCCATGCTCATCTACGGCAGCGGAGGGTTTACCTCCTATACTAATGCGGAGCTGCGCCAGCAACTGGAAGGATGGGCCGAACAGGGGCTTGTTGCAGTCAAGATAAAGGTTGGCAGAGACATGGAGGCTGATAAAACCCGTATCGGTGTCGCGCGGGATGCCATCGGTGAAAAAATCGGCCTCTTTGTCGACGCCAACGCCGCCTATTCCGTCAGCGAGGCGCTCGACCAGGCAAGGCTGTTCTCGGGCTACGGCGTAGACTGGCTGGAAGAACCCGTGCCGGCACAATCACGCGAACAATTGAATCTCATCCGGCAGCGACTCGATGGTGGAATGCGCGTAGTCGCGGGTGAGTACGGCTATACTCTTAATGACTTTCGCGATCTGCTGGAGGCAGGAGCAGTGGATGTGCTGCAGGCAGACGCCACACGTTGCGGAGGTATTACGGGTTTTCTTAAGGCCGGCCATCTCTCCGAGGCATGGCATGTCCCGCTGTCTTCTCATTGTGCTCCATCCGCACATCTGCATGCGGCGCTGTCCCTACCCGTCTTTTCAATTGGCGAATATTTTCATGACCACGTCCGGATCGAAAAACTCCTCTTCGACGGTGCGGCAGTACCACAAGATGGAGTCATTTTTCCCGATATGGGCCGCCCCGGTCTTGGTCTGATATTCCTCGACAGCAAGGCGGAGCCTTATCGTTGCGCATAGACCGGATGGCATAATATTTCCATACTAAATGGTACACTCTTAAATTCCAATAAGATGGATAAGGGATCTGCTTACGTGCCGCACGCTCATAGCCACAACAAATACGAGCTCTTTCAGGAAAACAGCTATTACGATACACGTTATGTCACACCTCAATCGGAAAACGTCGACGTGGCGGCGCTGGAAGACGATCTGAAGTCGGCGCAAGTTGGCGAGGTACGTTTTGATCCGGGAAGCAAGGCCACCTACAGCACCGACTCCGGCAATTACCGTCAGATACCCCTGGGAGTCGTAGTGCCGCGCACGCAGCGCGATATCGAAGAGATCATTGCCATCTGTCACCGCCATAAGGCGCCGGTCGTCAACCGCGGAGGCGGTACGAGTCTGGCCGGTCAGACCTGCAATGTGGCTGTCGTCATAGACATGTCCAAATACTATAACCGGGTGCTCGTCCTCGATAAAGAAGGCAAGACCGTCACCGTACAGCCGGGCATCGTCCTCGATCACATGAAAGCGTATACCGAGCAACACGGTCTTACTTTCGGTCCCGACCCGTCCACTCATAACCACTGCACCATCGGCGGCATGCTGGGCAATAATTCCTGCGGTGTACACAGCATCATGTCCGCCAATTATGGCTATGGCGCCAAGATGGAGCATAATATCACCACGATGACAGTGCTCACCTATGACGGGATCAAAATGACCGTCGGACCTACGTCCGATGAAGAATTTGCCCGTATCGTGGCGGGAGGCGGACGAAAAGCCGAGATCTATATGAAACTCAGGGCGCTGGTCGACAAATATGCCGACCAGATCCGCGAACGCTTCCCGGATATACCCCGTCGTGTCTCGGGTTACAATCTGCCGGATCTGTTGCCGGAAAGAGGTTTCAACGTCGCCGCGGCGCTGGTAGGCAGCGAAAGCACCTGCGTGACCATCCTGAGCGCGACTTGCAGGCTCATGCCTACGCCAAAGGCACGGTCGCTGGTGGTGCTCGGCTATCCTGATCTATACGAGAGCGGCAAACATGTGAAGGAGATATTGGCTTTTAAACCCATCGGGTTGGAAGGTCTTGACGATCTTCTGATCCAGAACATGCAGCGGAAAGGTTATCACACGGAGCATTTGACATTATTGCCGGGCGGCAAGGCCTGGCTGCTGGTGGAATTCGGAGGTGATAGCAAGACGGAATCCGACGAATTGGCTCACGCGATGATGGCCAAACTGAAAGCAAGAAAAGATCCGCCGGAAATGAATCTTTTCGACGACCCTAAGCAGGAGGAGATGATATGGAAAATTCGCGAATCGGGTCTCGGCGCCACCGCCTGGGTGCCGGGCGATCCCATTACCGAGGAAGGATGGGAAGACTCCGCGGCGCCGCCCGATAAGGTCGGCGAATATCTTGTGGCGTTAAGAAAACTTTTTGAAAAATACGGCTGGGCGAATGTTCCGCTATATGGCCATTTCGGCCAGGGCTGCGTCCATTGCCGCATACCGTTCGATCTGCAGTCCCCCGAAGGCCTGGATCAATACAAACGGTTTACGGAAGAGGCCGCCCATCTCGTGGTCAGTTTCGGAGGAAGCATCTCGGGTGAACACGGTGACGGTCAGTCGAAGGCGGATCTGCTCGGGATCATGTACGGCCCCGAGCTCGTTCAGGCATTCCGGGAGTTCAAGGAGATCTGGGATCCCGATTGGCGTATGAATCCGGGTAAGATCACCGAGCCCTATGGTCAGCTGCGCAATCTGCGGACGGGGGCACAATATCAGCCGGCCGAACCGGTAACTCATTTTCAATATCCAGATGACATTGGAAGATTCAGCCGCGCCGCGCTGCGTTGCGTGGGCATCGGCGAATGCCGCAGGACCAGCGGAGGGACGATGTGTCCAAGCTATCGCGTCACGAAGGAAGAAGAACATTCTACCCGCGGCCGCGCGCGTCTTTTGTATGAAATGCTGATGGGCGATGTGGTCGATGGCTGGAAAGATAAAAATGTCAAAAATGCCCTGGATCTCTGTCTGTCCTGCAAGGGCTGTAAAGGCGATTGCCCGGTGAATGTCGATATGGCCACCTATAAAGCCGAATTCCTTTCACATTATTATAAGGGGAAGGTCAGACCGCGTTCTGCCTATGCCATGGGGTTCATCTATTGGTGGGCGAGACTGGCCTCGGTGACTCCGCGTGTGGCGAATTTCTTTACACAAACTCCCGGACTTCGCAGCATCAGTAAATGGATCATGGGCGTGGCGCCCCAGCGACAGATACCGGCCTTTGCCACACAGACATTCAAGGATTGGTTCAGACGCCGGACCGGACCGGCATATTACCGGCCGTTGGGTGACCGTATGCGACCCGGTGAACGGCCGCGCGTCATCCTGTGGGCGGATACATTCAACAACAATTACTTCCCGGAGACGCTGAAGGCCGCCGTTACCGTACTGGAAGCCGCCGGTTTCAGTGTCGCAGTGCCGGGCGCCTCGCTTTGCTGCGGCCGGCCGTTGTATGACTACGGTCTGCTCACCACTGCCAAAAAACTATTGCGAAAGATACTGGACACCCTGCGTGAAGATATCCGTAACGGCATACCCGTCGTGGGTCTGGAGCCGAGCTGTATAGCGGTATTCCGCGATGAGCTGACAAACCTCTTCCCCACCGACAAAGATGCCGTGCGTCTGAAGACACAGACCTTCACGCTTGCGGAGTTCCTGCAGAAAAAGGCGCCGAACTTCCGTCCGCCTTTGTTGAAACATGAGGCGCTGGTCCATGGTCACTGTCATCAGAAGGCGATCATGAAAATGGATGCTGAAAAGGAATTGTTCGAGAAAATGAAGCTGGATTTCGAGATCGTGGACTCGGGTTGTTGCGGAATGGCAGGCTCGTTCGGCTATGAGAAAGGCACGCACTATACCGTAAGTGTGCAGGTGGGTGAGCTTGTGCTGCTGCCTGCCGTGCGAAACGCCTCGCGTGACGCGTTCATCATCGCCGATGGATTCAGCTGCCGCGAACAGATCATCCAGCAGACGGACCGCACACCGATGCATACCGCGGAGGTGATTGCGCTGGCATTGCGACAGGGACAAACCTCGGTGGTAGCGCAACCCTCGATGGTAACGCAACCCGCATCCACCAGCGAGCCTATTTCAAATAAAAAAGAGATCAGTCAACACGAAGACTGATGTATATGGATCGATACAGCAACCCTGCCCCGGGTGCACCGGGGCAGTTTTCAAACTGGACTACAGGCGCCAAAACAGGTGTCGGCCGGGCACTGAACCCAGGGTCGAAGGTGAGCTTCACGCTCGGCAAAGGTGTGCTCAACGAGGTCTATTATCCACGCGAGGACACGGCCTGCATCAGGGAATGCGGTTTCATCGTGAGCGACGGCGTCCGCTGGTTTTCCGATGAGAGGATACATACGCATCATAAACAACGCTCACAGGAGCCCGGGATACCCGCGTGGCTCCTCGAAAATCGCTGTTCGCAGGATCACTACCGGCTCGGGAAGACGATCATTACCGATCCGGCGCGCGACTGCGTGCTGCAGCTTGTGCGGTTCCGGCCGACGAAAAAGAATGCGCAGCTTTCGCTGTATGTCTATCTTACTCCCCATCTGCAAAATCGCGGCGAGGCCAATGAAGCCTGGCTGGAGGATTACAAGGGGATGCCGATGCTGTTCGCAACGGGTGGCGGTCTGGCGCTGGCCATGGCCTGCAGCTGCGGGTGGCGCCAGCGGACTGTTGGTTTTATAGGCGCATCCGACGGATATTCCGATATCCGGGATCATCACCGGCTGACACATCAATACGGATATGCGGGCAAGGGTCAGGTGCAGCTATGCGCCGAACCGCTGATCGGATCGGGCCACGGCGCCCTCAAAGGCGAAGAATTCGTTCTCGCCATCGGGTTCGGGCATTGCCCGGAAGATGCGGCACATCAGGCGAGGGCAAGCCTGCTCGACGGGTTTTCGATCGCCAAAGAACAATACATATCGGAATGGAAGGAATGGCACCATGCTCTCCGCTCGAGGATAAAAGGGCATGCAAAGGGCAAATACCTGAAGGAAAGCGCCGCCGTATTACGCATCAATGAGAGCCGGCTTTATCCCGGCGGCATCATCGCCAGCCTCGCAATACCCTGGGGGGAAGCAAGAGGGGTAGACAACGGACTGGGATATCACCTCGTATGGCCAAGAGACCTGGTGGAGAGCGCCTGGGGATTCCTCGCCCTGAATGCCGAACGGGATGTCCTGCGGATCCTGAACTATCTTTTTGCGACACAGGAGGAGGATGGCAGATGGAGTCAGAACCAATGGCTGGATGGCCAGCCGAATCTGAAGGCTCTCCAGATGGACCAGGTGGCGCTGCCGCTGTTACTCGTCGACTCCTGCTATCATCGCGGGCTGCTTGATAAGGACCGCTGGCAGCGGTTGCTGCCGGGAGTACGAAAAGCCATCGGCTTCATTTTGCGGTATGGCCCCTACACGCAGGAGGACCGGTGGGAACAACAGCCCGGCCTCTCTCCCTTTACGCTCGCCACCCAGATAGCCGCTTTGCTGGGAACGGCCGCCCTGCTGGAAGAGTCCGGCGATACCACTGGCGCGCAATTTTGTCGCGAGACGGCCGACAGCTGGAACGGGCAGATCGAAGAGTGGACGTACGTCAGGCATACGGAGACGGCTAAACGCCATGGCGTCGACGGCTATTATATCCGTATCAATCCGTTCTATGCTCCGATACAGGAGGTAAAGGACCGTCGCGTCACCATTCACCATCATCCGGAACACGAGGGCGATCTGTCCATCGGCGAAGTAGTCAGCGTCGACGCGCTCGCGCTTGTACGGTTTGGCTTACGCCGGGCCGATGATCCACGCATCCTCGATACTATCCGGGTCATCGACGCGGAACTAAAGACAGAGCTTCCGTCCGGTGCATGCTGGCATCGATTTACCGGCGACGCATACGGGGAGGATGAGGCCGGTAATCCATTCGTAGTTACAGGCATAGGGCGCTGCTGGCCACTGCTCACCGGCGAACGTGCCCATTATGAGATCGCCGCGGGGCACCTCCGTGATGCCGGCCAATTGGTCAAAGCCATGGAGGGGTTCAGCTGGCATGGGCTGCTGCCCGAACAGGTCTGGGACAAGGACGATATACCGGAAAAGGGACTCTTCAAAGGCAAGTATACCGGATCGGCAATGCCGTTGACCTGGGCGCAGGCGGAATATATCAAGCTTGCCATATCGCTACGACACGAAAAGGTATTCGACATCCCTCCGGCGACGGTAAAAAGATATTCCAAAAAAGAACACCATTCCCATCTGCTCATCTGGCGCTTTGACCGTCCGATGCTGGGCGCGGCCGACCGCGTTTCGAAGACGCATTTACGGGTAGAGCTGTTCGACCGGGCCTGTGTTCGCTGGAGTATGGACGGATGGGCCACCAATGACGAATTGGAGACGACGGATACAGGGCTCGGGATCCACTATGCCGATGTACCATTGCCCTCCGGCGGCCGATTGATGTTTACCTTTTATTGGAAGGAAGCGGGGCATTGGGAAGGAAAGGATTTTGCGGTCGAAATCTAAAGGCATTCGCGTCACCTGGTCACCCGCCGGATCAGCAATCCTGCCGAAACAGCCGCGATACCCGCCGCCAGCGCAGCCCATCTTCTATGCGTGGCGGCCCACAAAGTAAAACTGTTATTGGTAGACATTGCCGAAAAATCTCCATGCGTACCGCGATCCTCGCTCACCGGCTCCCACACATTGTTGACCCTGTCGGGCGAGACCGGCTCATTCGTCTGCTGGCCTTTATATCCGATGCGCGCAAGAACGTGGTCGGCATAGGATGGCGACAGCTTGTTTCCGATGATCGCCTTATATGTTGGCGCCCCCACCCAGATAGAACGGCGGTTGTGCGCGGCCGCATACAGGATAGCGCGGGCCGCCACTTCGGGTTCATATATCTTTCCCATCGGACGCGGTTTTCGGGGAAGCCGGCTCAGCACCCAACCGAATTGTGTGGTATTCATTGCGGGCAGCTGTACCATGCAGGTCTTTATCTTGCTTTTGTCATGCAGCAACTCGCATCGCAGGGAATCGTAGAATCCCTCGATGCCATGTTTCGCGCCGCAATAAGCGGACTGCAAAGGAATGCCGCGATAGGCCAATGCCGAGCCGACGAACACGATCGAACCCTGGTCGCGGGGCAACATCCGGCGAAGCGCTGCCATCGCGCCATACACCTGACCGAGATAGGTCACTTCAGTGACACGTCTGAATTCCTCCGGACTGATCTCCTTTATAGGTGCAAACACGCTGGCCATGGCATTGTTTACCCACACGTCGATGGGTCCGAACGTCGCCTCCGCCTTTTCCGCCGCCGCCTCCACCTGTGCCGGATCCGATACATCCGTGGGGATGGTCAGCGCCATGGCCCCCAGCGCCTCCACTTCTTTTTGCGTAACATCCAGCTGTTCCTTGCCTCTGGCCAATAACACCATCTTAGCGCCCTCTGTGGCAAACGCGTGCGCCGTTGAACGTCCCACCCCGCCGCTGGCGCCGGTGATGACCACTACCTTGTCCTGATAAATTCCCATATCTTATCCGAAAGAAAAAAGAATGCCATGGTCATCGCCCGACAAAAAAGAGGCCGCCTTCGCCAGGACCCCCCCGACA
>DASYSV010000110.1:0-3620 GCA_036010185.1 Puia sp. | reverse complement strand
TGAGCGCGGCCTCGCCCACTACATGGTCTTCCGGTACGAATCCCCAATACCGCGAATCCTGCGATCCATGACGGTTATCGCCCATCATCCAGTAATAATTCATTTTGAAAGTATATTGGGTCACCGGTTGTCCGTTGAGCCAGAATTTACCGTCGCGCAGCTCGAATTCGTTGCGCTCATATACCCGGATCGCGCGTTCATAGATGGGATAGTTCTGCGCGGTCAGCGTCAGCGTCGCACCTTTTGCGGGGATCCAGATCGGCCCGTAATTATCCCGCGACCAGGGTGAGGACGGCGAATAAGGGTACACCGACTGCTGACTGTCGATATCCGGAACAATGCTTTTGGCAAGCCCGCTCGCCACCATCTTATTATGCGCGTCCCAGGTCAGGAGCATGTCGTACTGGTTCGGTGTCCCCGTCGCGCGCACTTCATCACTATTATTGATATCGACATCATAGGCACTTTTCATGGCGTCCTCGTCCAGCGGCTGTCCCTTTGTCTCTACGGTGTAATAGGTCTCGGATTCGGGAGGGAGATCCTGTTTTTCACCATTGATGTAGACCTCCTGGTTCCTGATCTGGAGCGTATCGCCGGCGATCGCCACGCATCTTTTGATATAATTCTCCTGCTTATCCACGGGACGGATCACCAGCGGATATTGATCGGGATTGCCCAGCACGATCGCCCTGCCGGAATCGATGTTGCCCCTGCCCAGTTCGCGGCATACATCGTAATAGGGTCTCAGCGACTGGTATTCGGGAAGATTGATGACGGTATCGCCTGCCGGAAAATTGAAGACAACCACATCGCGCCGTTTCACCGGGCTGGGGAACCACCGGGTATAGGGCAACTTGATCCATTCCACATACGAGTTGCCATTGGTAACGGGCAGCGTGTTATGGACGAAGGGAATAGACAATGGCGTGTTGGGGATGCGGGGGCCGTAGCTGAATTTGCTGACAAAAAGGAAGTCATTGATCAGCAAGGTCTTTTCCATCGAGCCTGTAGGAATGGTATAGGCCTCGAAAACGAAGGTGCGAATAAGTGTCGCCGCGACGATGGCGAAAACGCCGGCATCGATCCATTCCCGCGCCGTACCTTTTTTATGTTTACGCACCGGCTCGGCTCCTTTATACTTTACCTTGGGGTCGAATCCGATGATCGGGAAATAGATCAGCGGGAGCAGCGCGGCTGCCGCATGTTCCCAGAGCTTGAACTTTCCGTAGGTCTTGACGAATTCCACATAGATACCCAGCGAGATGAACCAGCCCACTACGGGAATGATCTGCCAGAATACCCAGTGTTTGGGTCTCTCTGCCAGCTGCAGCATGATCCAGGTATTGTAAAAGGGGACGAACGCCTTCCAACCCGGAACACCGGCTTTTTCAAAGAGTTTGGAAGCACCGATAGAGGGAAGTAGGAGGATGACGACCTGGATAAGCACAAGAACCAGCAGCTGATGAGATGACATTCCTGGAATATTTTTGAATTGCGGCAAATTTAATCTAATATTTGGCCTCTCAAAGCATTGACCACGAAAGTTTTGCTAAAATACCCCCCAGCAGCCGACCGATCTCCTCAGCGCGGTTATAGATCATGAAATGCCCGCCGTCGCCGATGATATGTGTGGGAGTCACCGTGCGTATGGGAAAGATATGGTCCTTACCGCCGTGAAAATGATAAAAAGAAGCGGGTTTCCATTCGTTGCGCCAACGCAGGATCACCCCGATCGCCCAGTTCAGGTATCTCCCGTCGATATGGTCTCTGAACTCCTGGCACAATAGCGCCTCTTCTTCACTTTCGACCCCCAGCTTATGATTTTCCAGCCGGGTCAGGATAGCCCCTCTTTTGATCACGGCCGCGGGTGACAACCGATCGATGTGCAGATAGCCTCCAAGTCTCATCCACAGGGGAAGCTCGCTTCGGGTGCTGACACTCGAGACGATGATAACGGTCGCGCCGGGGATCTTTTTCGCCATCTCGATCGCCATCATGCCTCCAAATGAAACGCCCAGCAGCACCGGGTGGTCCTCCGGGACACCTTCGCGCATGCGGTTCGCATAGGTCCCGATGTCTTCATGCCGCGAAGGCGCCATCCAGGACAACGGCGAAAAATCTATCCCGGGAACATTCAATTTGGCAAAGATCCGATGATCCGCGCCCAGACCGCTGATGCAATACACCGTTCGCATCACCCTTATTTTTTCGGCAGAACGTAATTCTCGACATCGCTTTGTGTGATCGTCTTGCCCGACAGGATGATCAGGCGTTCGACCACGTTGCGCAATTCGCGAATATTACCGGTCCAGTTGTGTTGCTGCAAAGCCTTGAGCGCATCTTCGTCGATGGATTTTTTCGCGATGCCATAGTCGCCGCAGATGTCTACGAGGAATTTCTCGACTAAAATGGGGATATCGTCTTTTCTTTCGTTGAGCGAAGGGACGTGGATGATGATCACGCTCAACCGGTGGTAAAGATCGAGCCGGAAATTCTTTTCATCCACTTCTTTGAGGAGGTCCTTATTCGTCGCCGCGATGACCCGCACGTCCACATTGAGGTCTTTGTCGCCGCCTACGCGTGTGATCTTACCTTCCTGAAGAGCCCGCAAAACCTTGGCCTGGGCCGACAGACTCATGTCTCCGATCTCATCGAGGAAAAGCGTTCCGCCATTGGCCTGTTCGAACTTCCCGATCCGTTGTTTGACGGCGGAAGTAAAGGAACCCTTTTCATGACCGAACAGCTCGCTCTCGATCAGCTCACTGGGGATCGCGGCGCAATTGACCTCGACCAGCGCTCCGCCGGCCCGGTTGCTTTTCTCATGCACCCAACGCGCGACGAGCTCCTTCCCTACCCCGTTCTCTCCCGTGACGAGGATGCGCGCTTCCGTAGGCGCCACCTTTTCGATGGTCTCCTTGATCTTGTGTATAGGAGTGGAAGAGCCTACCATTTCCTGGACTTTGCTGACCTTCCGTTTCAGCACCTTGGTCTCGGCCACGAGAGTGGTCTTGTCCATCGCATTGCGGATCGTGATGAGCAGACGGTTCAGATCAGGTGGTTTGGAGATATAGTCATAGGCGCCCTTTTTTACCGCCTCTACCGCCGTCTCGATGGTTCCATGACCCGATATCATAATGACGGGGATATCGGGATGGGTCTCCCTTGTCTTTTCCAGGAATTCGATACCATCGAGTTTCGGCATCTTGATATCACAAAGGATGACATCGTATTCCTTTTCCTTCACCTTTTTGAGCCCCTCCTCGCCATCGCCGGCCTCATCGATCTTATAGCCTTCATAAGATAGGATCTCGCTCAATGTTTTACGTATCGCCTTTTCGTCGTCAATGATTAGAATGTTCGACATGGATTGGCCTGACTTTTTGTTTTAATAATAATCTTAGGAGTTTCAAATTTACGGATTTGTGGAATTGGACGGTGTTTCCCTTTTGCAGGCGCAAAAAATGGGCATTCACAACCAATCAGTTACGAACCGGGCCGTAAAAAAACCAAGCCGGCGATCGTAAAAACCCCTTGTTTGAAAACCCCCCGGTTTGTATTTTAGCGCTATCCAATGACTACTGAAAACCGAAAAATTTAACATCCAAAAAATATTCCCCTAT
>DASYSV010000094.1:0-3828 GCA_036010185.1 Puia sp. | reverse complement strand
GTTCGTCAATCTGATGACGGGTAAGCTCGGATATAGCCGAAGCCGGACCCTCAGTCTGAGTCTTATCGATTACCAGCTGAGCGAGACGCATTCTTCCGAATTTTCCATTGCACTGGGCTATCGGAAGCGGAATGTGGGGTTGCCGTTCGGCTGGAAGGTCCCGGGTAATGGTAAGACTCCACCCAACGGGCCGCCCGGGAGCATCAATGCGCAGAAGGGATCCAATGATCTCAGCCTCAACCTGCAGATAGATATTCGGGATGACGCCATGTCCAGCACCTATCTCGATCAGGGGACATCGTTGCCAACCGGAGGACAGCGGGTGATAAGGATCGAGCCGTCCATCGATTACGTATTGAACAACCGGATCAATCTTAAATTCTATTTCGACCAGACGCGGACCACACCGAAGATATCGACCACGCCGCCCATCGTGACGACGAAGGGGGGGATTCAGATAAGGATCGCACTGGCGCCGTAATTTCCCCTGCCACCCTCAGGGTTTCTTGTGAAAATAAATCCCGTCGGCCTGGGCGATCGGGGTAAGGACCAGATCGTTGATGCAGACATGCGGCGGAAGCGAGGCGCAATAATGTATGACATCCGCTACATCATCCGCACTCAGTGGAGTGAACCCCTGATATATTTTTTTGGCCTGTGTTTCGTCGCCTTTGAATCGGACAATGGAAAACTCCGTCTCGGCGGCGCCGGGGTGGATGGCGGTAACTTTGATCCCGTGTCGCAGCAGATCGATACGCATCGATCTGCTGAGGGCGTCCACCGCGAATTTGCTGCCGCAGTAGGCATTCCCTTTCTCATATACATCTTTGCCGGCTACGCTGCCGAGGTTGATAATATGCCCACGGCCTGAGGGGATCATCAGGGGCAAGACCGCCCTGGACATATAAAGCAGGCCCATTACATTCGTATCTATCATTGTCTCCCAATCGTCGATATCGGCTTGGTCGAAATAATCCCTTCCCAGCGCGAGACCTGCGTTATTGATGAGGATATCGATCTTTCGCCATGATTCGGGGATGCCGGATACGGCGTCGAATACAGCCTTTCTTTCACGGACGTCGAATACCAGCGGCAATACCCGGACCTTGTTCCCGAGTTCGCGTTGCAAAGACTCAAGTCTATCCTTTCTCCGCCCGGAGATAATGAGATGATCGCCTCCTGCGGCGAATTTGCGGGCGCATGCTTCGCCGAAACCGGAAGTTGCACCTGTAATGATGATGGTCCTGTTCATGACTGTTGGATGAAGTTTATAAATGATCGGATGGCGCCCGAGCCGGCGTCCGGGTCTTCGAGCATGCCCATATGACCGGCCTCCCGCAGCACCCGCACCTGCGATATCGGAGGCATGTGCGATTGTTTTAAGGATTGCTCCATCGGTACGATCTGATCTTTTTCCCCGATGATAAACAGTACGGTAAACCGTTCCAGTACGGACAGCCGGTCGGGACGTTGCATCATTGCATTCAGAAAGGCCACGAGGGCTTCGCCGGAGAAACCGGAATAACGCAGGATCATGTTTTCTACCAACTGGGGGCGATGCTCCCGCGTCCCCGCGGCAAATAAGTTGGGGGTTGACTGGCGGATGTAGGGGGTGGCGCCATATTGACGAATGAAGTCGATGCTTTTACGTCTGTTGGCCTTTTTTTCTTCGGTGTCGGCATAGGCCGTCGAATGAAAAAGACCGAAGGCAAGGACTTTTTCGGGATAATGCTCCGCGATCGCGAGAGTGATATAGCCACCCATGCTGTGGCCGATAAAAATGCACCGATCGAGGTTCTCTTTTTCCAGCAGACCTACGCAATGGGCGGCCAGGGTATCGATGGAGATCTCTCCCTCGGGAAGGGGCGAGCTGCCGCTGCCGGGGAGGTCCGGGATCAGCAGGCGACAGGTATTTTCGAGACGGGATGCGATGCCGTCCCAAACAGTGCTGTCTTCGGCGAAGCCATGTATGAGCATTACCGGCAAGTCTTTTGTCTTATCCACGGCGTATCCTTTTGATAATGGTAAAGGCGAGGAGGAATGCGGCTAAGGCCAATATTATTTTCGAAAGGATGTCTCCATAGCGGGTATAGAAAGTCAGCTGCTGCAAAATTGGTACCTGCCGGCGGATGACGGCGGGTTGCTCCCAGGGACCGGATCCCACGATCATGCCTGCCGGGTCTATAAAACACGAAATGCCGGTATTGGCGCTCCGTACGACCCACCGCCGGGTCTCGATGGCGCGCAGACGGGCATAGTTTTCCAGCTGCAGATGACCGGGGGTATTGCCCCACCAGGCGTCGTTGGTAATGACGGCCAGCAACCCGGCCCCGTTGTCGACGAACCCGGCCATGAACTCTCCATAAATGCTTTCATAGCATACGGAAGGAGCGATGACAAGGCCTTTGTCGGACGTGGCGAGTGGGGTACGGTCTGCTTGCCCGGTGTAACCCGCGGTAGTCCCTCCGAATTTTTCGAACCAGCTGTCGAGGAAATGGAGAAAGGGAGGAAGTGTTTCGACCCCGGGCACGAGCATGGTCTTATGGTAGAAGGACACGGGTCCCGAGCTGTCTAGTATGATCGCCTCGTTGTAACTTTCGTAATAATCTTTCGAATTGGGGATCTTCAGGGCGGTAGGGGAGTGTTTGTAGGTGAATATCCGCAGGCTTTCGATACCGGTGAGCAGGTTGATGTTCGGATGGCGGCGGAGAAATGCCCATAGTGGGTTGAGGAAATAGTTTTCCTTTAAACTGTCTTCTATGAATCCGTTATCGCTAAAGATGGCCGTCTCGGGCCAGACGACGAGTTTGGTATTGCTGTCGATGGCCGACTCGCTGAGCCGGATGAGCTCTTGCAATTGGGCTTCGAAACTGCCCGCCACCAGCTTGCCGTACGGGTCGATGTTCGGCTGTACGAGGACTACTCCGATCGAGGCGGTGGGTTTATCCGGAGTATGATTGCCCAGGAGGGCCGAAAAACCTAACGGCAGGAAGATGACGATGATGGTCGGGATAAGCAGTGTGCGTTTGCGCCGGGAGATCCATAATTGGAACAGGAGGATGTTCGCTGCAAGGATCCAGAGGCCGCCGCCGCTGGTACCCGTATATTCATACCATTGGACCCAGCCTGTGTGGGTGGCAAAGACGTTGCCGAGAGTCAGCCAGGGCCAGCTGAGCCCCCAGTTGTGCAGGTGGAGGTATTCAAAGCTGAGCCAGAAGACCAGCAGGGACAGATAGCCGAACGCGTCTCCGCAACTACGCCTGACCCAGCGAAAACCCAGCCAGGGAAGACACATCAGTAGACTGTTGGCCATGATTGCCGCCGCGGCTCCGGGTCCGGTAGAGTTCCAGATCCACCAGGTGACACCGATATTCCAGATTAGCATAGAAAGATATACCCAGCCGAAAAAGGAGCGCCGGCGTATGCCTCTTCGCTCCAGCCATAACAGCGGGATGAAAGCGACGAAGATCAGGAAGGTGAATGGCGACATCGGCCATGCTGCATACAATAACAGACCGCTGAGCGCCGAAAGAAGAAAGGGATGTAGTTTTTGCAAGGTGGATGGGTTTTACCGGCTGTAATTCGGCGCTTCCCTCGTTATCTCTATATCATGTGCATGACTTTCTTTCATGCCGGCGTTGGTGATTCGGATGAATTGAGCTTGTTGTTGAAGGGTCCGGATATCCTTTGAGCCGCAATATCCCATGCCCGCCCGCAGACCTCCGATGAATTGCTGTACCACTTCCGAGAGACTGCCTTTGAATGCGACCCGGCCCTCGATCCCTTCCGGCACCAGTTTTTTGATATCGTCTTCGACGTCCTGGAAGT
>DASYSV010000091.1:0-6238 GCA_036010185.1 Puia sp. | reverse complement strand
TGTTCTCCACGATGCCATAGGCGTGCGTCAGCAGGAAGGTCCATTTGTTGGCGGCGTCATATCCTTCCACATCCAGCGATGGATCGCTCTCCGCGAAACCCAGCTGCTGTGCCAACAACAGGGCTTCCTGGAAATCCAGCTTTTCCTCGAACATCTTCGTCAGGATGAAATTCGTGCTGCCATTGACGATGGCCTTGATGGAATGCAGCAGGTCGTTGTCATAGTATTCCTCGAGATTACGGATCACCGGTATCGAAGCACAGGCCGCCGATTCGTACAATAGCGAGGCGGTGGTCTCCTTTTGCAGCTGAAGCAGCTCGGTAAGGTGTTCGGCGATCATTTTCTTGCTGGCGCTGACCACGGATTTGCCACTGCGAAGCGCCCGCGAAACGATCTCATAGGCTGGCCCGGATTCGTTGATGACCTCGACGATGACATTGATCTCCGGATCGTTCAACAGTACATCGCGGTCCGTGGTAAAGAGCTCCGCCGGGGCCTCCCTTTTCTTGCCCGGATGTTTGATACATACCCTCTTGATGGTGGCCTTGAGAGACGGGGTCTGCTGCAGGACCTTATAGAGTCCTTCCCCTACAACGCCAAATCCGAAAAGTCCGATCGTCAGCTGCTTATGCGTTTCCATATTATTATACTCGTTATATTGACAATGTTTGATGAATCTTTTTTGTTTTTGCCGGTGCGGCTGCCGGTAGCCGGTCGAGCGCCTGACGAAGATCGTCGATCAGGTCTTCCGTATCTTCCAGACCCGCCGAAAGACGGATCAGGCTGTCGGCCACACCCGCTGCCCGACGCCGTTCCGCCGGAATCGTCTTATGCGTCATCTGCGCCGGATGAGATACCAGGCTCTTGATCCCACCCAGGCTCTCCGCCAGCTTGAAAAGGTTCGTCGAGGTCACGAAGGCGGTAGCAGCCTCCTGTGAATCGGCTTTCAGCGAAAAGCTGACGATACCCCCGAATCCCTTCGACTGCGCCCTGGCGACTGCGTGACCCGGATGCGTCGGCAAGCCGGGATAATATACTTTATCTACGGCCGGATGCTGTTCCAGGAAAGCCGCGATGGCCCTTGCGTTGGCACAATGTTGTCGTACGCGAAGATGCAATGTTTCAATGCCTCTTATCAGCAGCCAGCTGTCGAATGGTCCGAGGATGGCGCCGCCTGCATTCTGCAGGAACTTAATCTGCTGACCGAGCTGCGCGTCGGCCGTCACCACCAGCCCGGCGATCAGATCGCTGTGTCCGCCCAGGTATTTGGTACCCGAGTGGACGACGATGTCGGCGCCTAATGCGAGTGGCTGCTGGAGGGCGGGTGAAGCGAAGGTATTGTCCACACATAGGAGGATTTTCCCGTCGGACTCCTTGCGCCCCTCTCCGTCGGACCGCTGACGCTCCTCTCCGTCGGACCACTTACGCCCCTCTCCGTCGGACTGCCGACGCCCCTCTCCGTCGGACCGCTGACGCCCCTCTGACCTGGGTGCCCGTCCGACTGCGGCAATATTCGCTATCGCCCGGATATCGGTGATCTTTAGCGTTGGGTTGGTTGGGGTCTCGATCCAGATCAATTTCGTTCTTGGCGTCAGCGCGTTGAAAACCAATCCCGGTTGGCTGCTGTCAACATAGTGGACGGTGATCCCGAAACGCTTGTACACCTGTTCGAAAAGCCGGAAGGCGCCGCCGTAAATGTCATCCACTGCGATGATCTCGTCGCCCGTCTTTAATAATTTCAGCACGGCGTCTATGGCCGCCAGTCCGCTGGCAAAGGCCGCAGCCGTTGTGCCCCCTTCCAGTTGCGCTACCAGGTTTTCGAGTGTAGCCCTCGTCGGGTTGCCCGTACGGGAATAATCATAGCCTTTGTTCACACCAGGTGCCTCCTGCACGAAAGTGGAGGTTTGGTAGATGGGCACCGAGATCGCACCGGTGAGGGGATCTACGGGAATGCTGTGGAGCAGTTGTGTTGTCGCTTGCATAAAACAAATTTTTTTTGACGTTCAGGGCCGCCCGAAGGGGCCCGGTTTAAAAAATTGTTCAGCGACACCACTTACCAAGTTAATCATCGGAGTCCTCCCCCCGGATGTTCGCATCCGGGCAAAAAAAAACTCTTCTGATTCGTCAGAAGAGCTTTGAATATGTTTTATCATTATCGTCAAGCCGGGATTCTGACTTATCTGTCCCGATATTCCATCGGGATGGAGTTGGCACCTTACTTTCATTCACAACGTAAATGAACGCAGGTTGTCAAGGCTTCATCGGGCCATTTCCCTCAGCCTTTCTTGATAAGAGATGTTTTAAGAACTGCGGCAAAGGTAATATCTTTTTTCGATCCGCCAAATTTTGCCCGGAATTCACCCTGCCGGCAGGTTGTTCCGGAGGGCGGTCGTGTGCTTAACGTATCAATAACGAGATTTTGGAACGGTTTTTGGCAACTGAAAGACATCTATCGGAGTAAATCTACACTAAAACTTCACGACATGAAAACTGTAACTAAATGGCTGGCGGCCGTCTCCGGCGCCGCAGCCATCCTACTCTTCTTTGCCTGTAATAAAAGCAACTCCTCTAACTCCAACCCGAATATCCCTAAAGGTCAGTCCCAGGTTTCTCTGTATATGATGGACGGACCTATGGCTTTCACGAAAGTATTGATCGACATCCGCCAGGTAACGGTCGAGATCGATACGGCTTCCAAACAGAACGATGCCGACGAAGACGACGAATGGGATAACAACTTTTGCGGCCGTCATCGCACGCAAGCTAACAGCAGCATCATCTGGGACACGCTGGATATCAAGCCCGGCGTTTACAATCTGCTGGATCTGCGCAACGGTACGGATACCCTGTTGGGTACGGGTCTTATTACCACGGGTAAGATACTCAAGATCAAGATCACCCTGGGTTCCGATAACACGGTCTACACCGACAGCACGACCTTTTATCCGCTGGCGGTCTTTGGCCCGAGCCCGTCTTTCACGATCAATGTGGCCAGGACCAATGTGCAGGATGTCTCCAACAACGAGTTCAGGATCTGGCTGGACTTCAACCTGTCCCGGTCCATCTTCTTCTGGAACGGAGAATACCTGCTCAAGCCTTTCATCGTCGTGTTCAATGATATGACGGAGGCCAAGGTCATAGGCAAGGTGTTGCCGGAAGGCGCAGGCGCCCTGGTGATGGGAGTCATGGGTACCGATACCATCTATGCGATACCGTGGTGGGGCGGACAATACCAGTTCCGAAATGTGGCCTCGGGCTCCTGGGACTTCACCTTCAAGGGCCGGAACGGCTACCAGGATACGACGATCAGCAATATCAAGGTAGACTCGATGCAAAAGGTCACCATACCCACGGTCACTTTGCACAAATAGTTGTATAAATAGTTGACCCATAATCATTTGACCTGTCCAATTGGCTTTGGGTCGGAGCTTGTCTCCGACCCAAATTTTTTAGTAACTTTGTCCCCCTATGGAAGAAATGATCGAAGTATCCGGGGCGAGGGTCCACAATCTGAAAAACATTGACATACGCATTCCTAAGAACCAGCTGGTGGTCATCACCGGCATTAGCGGCAGCGGTAAATCTTCACTGGCCTTCGACACCATCTACGCGGAAGGCCAGCGTCGTTATATGGAGAGCTTTGGCGCTTACGCGCGGCAG
Source organism: Puia sp. (assembly GCA_036010185.1). Lineage (GTDB taxonomy): Bacteria > Bacteroidota > Bacteroidia > Chitinophagales > Chitinophagaceae > Puia. Next base: position 2,578 of record DASYSV010000091.1, on the reverse strand, counting down.
TTCATAGGAGACATGGAACGGCCCGATGTCGACAAGATCACCGGACTCAGCCCGGTCATCTCCATCGAACAAAAAACTACGAACAAGAATCCCCGCAGCACCGTCGGCACCGTAACGGAGATCTACGATTTCCTTCGCCTGTTGTATGCCCGCATCGGCATCGCGCATTCCTACAATACCGGAAAAGTGATGACCAAATTCAGCGAGGAAGAGATACTCGACAACGTCTTTAAGAAATTCAGGAATAAGAAAATATCGATCCTGGCGCCATTGGTCCGCGGACGCAAGGGTCACTATCGCGAGCTGTTCGAGGATATCCGCAAAAAGGGTTATCTCAAGGTGCGCGTCGACGGGGAGGTGAAAGACCTCGTTCCCAAGATGCAGGTGGACCGGTACAAGATCCACGACATCGAGGTCGTGATCGATCGGCTGGCCGTCACCGACGAAATGAAGGCCCGTCTCGGGCAAAGCGTCCAGAAGGCCCTTCAGATGGGAAAGGACCTGCTTTTCCTCCTGCTCAACGACGATAACAAGGTCATCCAATACAGCAAACAGCTGATGTGCGAAGACTCGGGCATCAGCTACGAGGAACCAAGCCCCAATAGCTTTTCCTTCAACTCGCCTTATGGGGCCTGCCCCACCTGTAAAGGACTTGGCGCCGTCTACCAGATCGGAATGGACGCCATCATCCCCGATCGCAGCAAGAGTATCAACGAAGGTGGCATCGCGCCGTTAGGCGGAGAACGCGAGGCCTACATGTTCCGCCAGGTACAGGCGCTGGCCAAAAAGAATAAGTTCTCGCTCGACACGCCTATAGAAGATATGTCGAAAAAAGCGCTGAACCTGGTGCTTTATGGGAATGAGACCGGCGAAGCGACGCTCGAGGTGGAGTTCAATGATGCCGCCAATGCGGAGACGGGACAAGTGTATGCCTCCGACTATGAAGGGATCGTCAATGCCCTGAAACGCTGGTTCGCGGGCGGTACTACCGATTCGTTACGCGAATGGGTCGAACAGTTCATGGAGCTGAAGACCTGCGGCACCTGCGGCGGAACACGGCTTCGCAGGGATAGTCTCTGGTTCAGGGTGGGAGAAAAGAACATTGCCGAGCTCAGCAGCATGAACCTCAACCGGCTCGTGGACTGGTTTGCCGGAATTGAAAAAAAGCTCAGCGACAAACAGAACATCATCGCCAAGGATATCCTCAAGGAGATACGCGAAAGATTGCGGTTCCTCACGGATGTCGGACTTACCTATCTGACGCTCGACCGGCCGTCCCGTACCCTGAGCGGCGGTGAGTCCCAGCGCATCCGTCTGGCGACGCAGATCGGCTCACAGCTTCAGGGAATTACTTATATCCTGGATGAGCCCAGCATCGGGCTGCACCAGCGCGATAACCACCGGCTGATCCAGGCGTTGAAAAATCTTCGCGATATCGGTAACAGCGTACTGGTCGTAGAACATGATAAGGATATCATGCTGGCGGCGGATTATTTGGTTGATATAGGTCCACAGGCCGGATTTCACGGAGGCCGCGTAGTAGCACAGGGGCGTCCGCCCGCGTTGCTCCGGCTCAATACGCTCACCGCCGATTATCTCAATGGCCGGCGCGGCATTGCCATACCCTCCGAAAGGCGGAAAGGGAACGGTAAGTTCCTCGAGCTGAAAGGAGCCAACGGCAACAATCTTCAACGCGTAGACGCAAAATTTCCGCTGGGCAAGCTGATCGTCATTACGGGCGTCAGCGGCAGCGGCAAGTCTACCCTGATCAACGAGACGCTGTATCCCATCCTCAGCAAACATGCCTACGGATCGCGCATGACGCCACTTGAGTATAAAAGCATCAAGGGTCTCGAAGAGATCGATAAGGTCATCGAGATAGACCAATCGCCGATCGGCAGGACGCCACGCAGCAACCCGGCTACCTATTGCGGGTTCTTCACGGATATCCGGACGCTTTTTGCCTCGGTACCGGAAGCGAAGATCCGCGGGTATAATGCCGGCAGGTTCTCCTTCAACGTCAAAAGCGGCCGTTGCGATGTCTGTGAAGGCGGCGGGATGCGCGTGATAGAAATGAATTTCCTGCCCGACGTCTACGTTCATTGCGAGAAATGCAATGGGCGGCGCTACAACCGCGAAACGCTGGAGATCCGTTATAAGGGTAAATCGATCTCGGATGTGCTCGACATGACCGTCGACGAGGCGGTGGAATTCTTCCAGGCAGTGCCTTATCTGTATCGCAAGATCAAGGTCCTGCAGGAAGTGGGTCTGGGATACATCACCCTGGGACAGTCGGCCGTCACGCTCAGCGGCGGCGAGGCGCAACGTGTGAAACTGGGTACCGAGCTGGGCAAGAAGGATACTGGCCGGACCTTTTATATCCTTGACGAACCTACGACGGGGCTTCATTTCGAAGACATCCGGCATTTGTTGGAGGTGCTGAATAAGCTGGTGGACAGGGGCAATACCGTTCTCGTCATCGAGCACAACCTGGATGTGATCAAAGTCGCCGATCATATCATCGATCTGGGTCCCGAAGGTGGTGACGGAGGAGGGAAGATACTTTTCGAAGGCACGC
>DASYSV010000049.1:0-3561 GCA_036010185.1 Puia sp. | reverse complement strand
GATCACCAGATGCCGGGGATGGACGGTATTACCCTGGTCGGAAAGATCAAGGAATCACTGAAGGACGTCCCGCAACCATTCATTCTGATGCTGTCCTCGCTGGACAAAGGGATGTGTATCGACGATGCTCAGCGGATGGGCATCGACCTGTTCCTCTCCAAACCGGTGAAACTACACGAGCTGAATGGCATTTTGCAATCGATATTCGGATCGCCCCGGGAGCAACCTCAGGAGACACCCGCCACGCCGGAGATCCGCAAGCTGGGGACCATTAACACCAGTATCCTCGTGGCGGAAGATGATCCGGTCAATATGCTCCTGATCTCGGAGGTGCTCGCTAAAATGGGCTTCACGGTCATCAAGGCAACCGACGGTAAACAGGTGCTGGAGCAGCTGGGCAGCCATATCCCTGCCATCATTCTGATGGACGTGAATATGCCGGAGATGGACGGGTTGGAGGCTACCCAGATCATCCGGACCATGCCGCAGCCACAAGGCAATATTCCCATTGTGGCGCTGACCGCGGCGGCGATGAGCGAAGACCGCGAACGTTGTCTCCTGGCCGGTATGAACAGTTTTATCACCAAGCCATTCAAGCTGCAGGAACTGGAAGATGTACTCCGAAAATATGTGGATGCGGCGTAACCGTCAGGCTTCGTCTTTCACCAGGTGCTTCGTAAACCCCCAGGCCACCAGCATCTCATATGCCGCCCAGACTTCATCCGGGATTTCCATCGGTATCTGAAAGCCTTTCTCCGGATAGATCCTGATACGCTGCAGATCCCCTACCATGATCTCGATCACCCGCTGCATAGAGATCTCTTCGGTAGGATAGTCTTCAAACGCTATCTGGGGAGAAGTGACGATCAGGTCCTTGTCCGGCCAGTGTTTCTTGAAAGTGGCATAGCTGCGGCGCTCCATATAAGGTTTCTGTACCAGCAGGAACGATTGCGGATGCAATCCCTTTTCTTCCAGCATCCGCCCGGTGAACAGGATATTCTCGCCTGTATTGGTGGATTCATTCTCGACAAAGATGGCTTCCGACGGGACACCCTTGTCGAGGGCGATACGCGCAAAACGATCCGCCTCGGGATCCTTCCAGATCCCTTTAGTGACATTGCCGAGTCCCCCGGAGAAGATGATGATTGGCGCCCAGCCTTGCAGATACAGATCTGCACCCCGATCGGCTACCCGAAGATCATGACTGCCTAGAACCAGGATACAGTCCGTTTGTGCGGGCACATGATGTAAATGATGATAGTCCCACAGTTTCCTTGCCTCCACCAGTACGTTTTCCGTGATCATACGGGGCAAAGATAAGCGAAAGGGCCGGCTTGCGCCGGCCCCCTATCGAAAGCCTGATTCTTACATGACTTCGTGTTCTTCGAGTCCTTTCGGGGTTGCGACCAACAATGTGCCTTGCGTATATTTTTCGTCGTGCTGGCTGGCATCCAGTCCCTCTTCTTCTTCCTCTTCACTGACGCGCAGCGGAACGATAAAATTCACCAGTTTGAAGATGCCATAGGAGACTACAAAGCTATATCCTACCGCACAGCCCATCGCTTTCAGCTGTGTCAGGAAAAAAGATGGATTACCATACAGCAGACCATTCGCTCCGTTGATGTTCACCGCCTTCGTGGCAAAAATGCCCGTCAGCAACATCCCTACCATACCGCCGATGCCATGACAGGGAAACACGTCCAGCGTGTCATCGAGGACCGTCTTGGTTGCCTTGAAATGAACCGCCATATTTGAAATGACAGCCGCCAGTACTCCGACAAATATGCTCTGAGGGATCGCGATAAAGCCGGCCGCAGGTGTTATCGCCACCAGCCCGACCACGGCACCCACGCAGAAACCAACCACAGAAGGCTTCTTTCCCCGCAGCACGTCGAAGAACATCCAGGAAAGACCGGCAGCTGCCGCCGCTGTATTCGTAGTCGAAAAGGCTGACACAGCCAGTTGATTGGCGCCAAAAGCCGATCCGGCATTGAACCCGAACCAGCCAAACCATAACAGACCGGTACCGATCAATACATAAGGTATATTAGCCGGATGTGTCTCCTGGTGATTGATATGTACCTTCCTCCGTTTGAGCACGATGGCGCCGGCCAGGGCCGCACAGCCAGCGGATATATGTACCACCGTCCCACCTGCGAAGTCGAGCGCTCCCATCTTGGCGAGAAAGCCATCCGGGTGCCAGCTCCAGTGCGCCAGCGGAGCATAAACCAACAGGCTGAACAGTACGGTGAACAATACATAGGCCGAGAATCGCATACGCTCTGCAATGGCGCCTACCACCAGCCCCGGGGTAATAATGGCGAACATCAGCTGGAACATGGAGAATAAGGCCTTGGGTATAGTCGGCGCAGGCGAAAAAGGATCGCCGGAAACAACCCCTTTATAAAACAGGTGAGTCAGCGGATTTCCGATCACCCCATGTATCGAGTCCCCGAAACAAAGACTATAGCCGACTACGATCCACAAAACACCAACCACCCCTGCCGCAACGACACTCTTCATCATCGTGGAAAGCACGTTTTTCCTGTTCACCATCCCCCCATAAAAGAAGGCGAGACCAGGGGTCATCAGGAAAACCAGCGCCGTGGCGACCAACATCCAGGCCACGTCGGCAGAACTGTATTTGCCATCTGCCAGCTTCGGGGCGATACTCGGTATGAACACCGCCGCTGTGGCTACCGCCGCCAGTAGAAAAAAAGGTAAAAAGCGCTTTAAAGTGATCTTAGTCGTAATCATATTAATTAAATATTAATACATTTAAATCCTAAGTGAAGATACAAATATTTTGAGATTGCGCCGAACAACAACATATAATTAAAATGCACATGTTTGTCACACTGTACGCAACAATTTAATTGTCAATTAAATACAGAAATACAGGCAAAACGATGTTCATGAAAAATTCGAAAAAACGCTAAAAAATCTCTCAAAAGCCGCTATTACTTCAAAGAATGATCATTGAACCGCATTGCCCCGCTGTTGAAATCCTGCCCCGGCAGGTCAAAAGGATAGTAATTTCGTCCCATGCGAATCGCCAAGGCATCTCCCACTCAGCTGCAGTTCCTCATCTGGTGTTTCGTCTTCCTGTTCAGCCTGCTGACCTTTCTGCCGGAAGAAGGCTTTTGGCAAGCCCTTTCCTGGAGCGCCCTCAATTGCTTCTTTTATGCGGTCATTATCTATGGGAATATCCTGTTCCTCTTTCCCCGTCTCTATGAAAAAGAACATCTCGGCTGGTATATTCTTGCCTCGATCGCACTGCTCGCCGGCGTCGGCATAGCCCGCGCCATCATCTACCCTGCTATCTATAACCGCTGGTTCGCAAAGATGAAAGAGATAGTCACCATCTGGACCTACCTCTATTACACTATTGCCGGTTTCGTAATCTTCCTCCTCAGCTTCGTCTTCCGCATCGCGCTCGCCTATTTCCGGATCAAACGTCAGGCAGAACAGATACTCGGGCAGAAAAGCCAGGCCGAGCTCAATCTGCTCAAATCCCAGGTCCAACCGCATTTCCTCTTCAATACCCTCAACAATATCTAT
>DASYSV010000011.1:0-6561 GCA_036010185.1 Puia sp. | reverse complement strand
CTTCGGCGTCGCAGCCGCATTTATCTGCTTTGTGATCGCCTTCTTTTATGAGGCGAGGAAGCGGATCATGAATCCCGCCGCTGCCGCCGCGCCGGTAGTCCTCGTTCCGGCGGCGCCAAAAAAGTAAATTTGAACCTATCGAGATGAATGTCGCCAGATCGGTCAGAGAGAGAATAGCCGTATACAGGGAAAGCGTTCTGGTCAAAAGACTGTTTGCGGTTCTCAGCATCGATATATTGGTCAAGATATCCGGTATGCTCCTGCTGCCGGTATACCTGCGACTCATGACGCAGGATGACTATGGCCTTTACAATTACCTCATCTCGATCATCCTGACTTTTTCGCTCGTATTGAATTTCGGCCTGTATATCCCGCTGAGCAAATACTATCACGATCACCAGGGACAGCGCGACAGAGGCGAACTGTTGTTCACGCTTTTTGCGATGCTGATAATCTTCCTGGCCGTGGTGCTGGTGCCCGTCTATCTTTTCCATTGGGATTACGCGGTCGTGAATATCCTTTTCAAGAACAAGATGCCCTACGATGATTACCGGAACAGCATTCTCCTGGCCATCGTCGCTTCGGTCTGCAATTTCATGCTGGCGAACTTTTTTTATACGAGCGAGCGAATAGGCCATCTTCAACGATACAATATCTGCCGGATCATAGCGATCAATGTGCTTGCCGTGAGTTTTCTGATCTTCTTCAAGACGCGGGGCGACAGCGCCCGTATCCGCCTGGAATGTACATATGCCGTAGAGATGGTCCTCTTTCTCTTCTTCTGCTTTTCTTACGTCAGGGAAGTCCAGGTGAGGTTCAACAGGAAGATGGCGGTTGCCAGCCTCAGGCTGGCCACACCGGTATTGGTGTCCGCAATATTCGGAATCGTCCTCAATTTCAGCGACAAATTCTTTCTCGAGAAGTATGGTTCATTCAGGGACCTCTCCTATTATTTTCTCGCCGTCTCCTGCGCAAGCCTTATCCCGCTGATATTTACCTCTTTTCAGAACGCCTGGTTACCACTGTTCCTCAAAGAAAAGGACCTTCGGAAAAATATAGGCAAGACGAACCGGCTGTTGCTCCGGCTATTCTTCATCTTTGCGGGGTTATCAGTTTTTATTCTCATCTTTTTGAAGGTAGTATTGATGCTGGGCATCATTCAAACCAAATACAACGAATCGATGTACATCCTGCCCATCCTGCTGGCATCGCAGATCGCTGCGGCCCTGGTTCCGTTGTATTCGAATTACCTTATCTATTTCGAAAAGACCCATATCGCCTCGATCATGGGTCTGATACTATGCGCTCTGAGCTTTAGTCTGAGCATCCTGCTCATTCCGCGTTTCGGCGTCTATGGCGCCGCCCTCGCCTCCCTAATCTGTAATATTTGCTACCTTGCCGGTTATTTTTTCGTCATCCGAAACTATATCGGCCATCATAAAACCACAACATGGGAATTGCAGAAAGACCACACTTCAATAGACCATTCCTCTATTTAAAAATGGTTCTGAAAGATTTGTTCCGTCATCCGGATGCGCGCCTGCCGGTGTACAGTCTGAAATATTATGCCGACTGGAAACAGTATCTGAAGACGGGCAGAAATTCGGTCGACGACCGGATGCCGTGGATCAGTTTTTCCGCCATCGCGCATATCGGCCGGATCGTTCGCCCGGATATGCGTGTGTTCGAATATGGTTCCGGAGGGTCGACGCTGTTTTGGGCATCCCGGGTGCAGGAACTTGTCTCAGTGGAGCATGACCGGCCCTGGTTCGAACGCATCAGGGAGGTCCTCGGCCGGGAGAAGATCGCCAATGTCCGGTATATCCTGGCGGAGCCGGAGCCGGATACCGGTTTTGACCGGAAGGATATTGCGGACCCGGGCGGATATATATCCGGTGACGAACATTTTGCTGGAATGAATTTTGAGAGATATGCGCGGACGATCGACGAATATCCGGGCGACTATTTCGATATTATCATCGTGGATGGCCGGGCGCGACCTTCCTGTATCGCTCACGCGAGAGGCAAGTTGAAGGAAGGCGGCTGGCTGATCGTCGACAATACCGAGCGTGCCTATTATCAACATGCTATCCGTGCCGACGCAAAGCGCTGGAAGAAGAAGGTGTTCGGGGGGCCGGTGCCGTATGTCTATCATTTTTCCGATACCACTTTCCTGAAAAAGATGGATAAACACAAACCATAGCATGAACATCCGGCGACTTAAAACGGGAATTGCTCACTTGTTGAGAAGATCTTCCACCCCCGTCAAATGGCATTCACTGCGCAAGACGAAGCCCGTTTCCACGGTTTTCGGGCTGGACAGGGGAACCCCGGTCGACCGCTATTATATCGAAAAGTTCCTTTCTTCGAACCGGCAACTGATCCGGGGATCCGTGCTCGAGATCGCGGAGAATGTCTATACCTCAAAATTCGGCGGTTCGCAGGTGACCAGGTCCGAGATCCTGCATTTCACCGATGACAACCCCTCGGCAACCATCGTCGGCGATCTCACCGATCCTGCCACGCTGCCTGGGGACAGGATAGATTGTTTTATCTGCACACAAACGTTCAATTTCATCTATGATTTCAAAAAAGCTATAGAAGGGGCTCATCATTTATTGAAGAACGACGGGGTCCTGCTGGCGACGCTGGGAGGCATCTCCCAGATATCCCGCTACGATATGGACAGGTGGGGAGACTACTGGCGTTTCACCGTCTTGTCGGCATTGCGGGCATTCGAAGAAGTCTTCGGCAAAGGAAATGTGCAGACCGCATCCTATGGAAATGTATTGAGCAGCATCTCCTTCCTGGAGGGTATCAGCGTGGAGGAGCTGACCGCCGCCGAGCTGGACCATGAGGACCCGGATTACCAAATGTTGATCACCGTTATAGCCAGGAAAAAATAAGAAAATGAAAGTCGCTTTTATCAGTCCATGGTTTTCCGAAGGAATGGGGTACTCCGAGAACATGTTTCCCAAGGCGCTGGCCAGGTTGGGCGTCGATGTGCATCTCGTCACCTCGACCGCCCAGATCAATTATTATCTGCCCCATTACGACAAAACATACAAATCCTTTTTAGGGCCGAAGATCGTCGACCCCGTGGTAAAAGAGCTGGACGGCTATACACTGCATCGCCTCCCTTATTACGATACAAAAAAGATCTATGAAGGACCGGGCATTACGGGACTTTATGAATACCTGGAGAAATTGGGACCCGATGTCCTGCAAACCTTCGAGATCAAGCTGGAAACGAGCTATGAATCCGCCAGGTATGCGCAAGATCACGACCGGCGGTTCTTTACGGAATGCCATATGCATGCCTCGGTGCTCTGGCCCCCGCCGCGTAAGCGCTGGAAAGAGCAGCTTAAGAACTGGAGGAATGCTTTCAACGGCCGTCTGCGTTATATCAATAAAGTGAGCAGGCTATGCTACCCGATAGCCGAGGACGTCGTGGAGATCGCGGTCGATCACTACAGGGTGCCGGGAAATAAGATAAAGATGCAATCCCTTGGAGTGGATACCTACGCCTTCACCCCGGCCTCTTCACCCACGGAATCCGAGAGCAGGGAGAAGATCCGCCGCGAATTCGGCTTTTCGGCAGACGATATCGTCTGTATCTATACCGGGCGCTTCACCGCCGATAAGAATCCACAGTGTCTCGCGATGGCGATCGACCATCTGAATGCACAGGGTCTGCCATTTAAAGGCCTGTTCATCGGGAATGGTCCCGAAAAAGACGTCGAATTCATCCGGGAAAAAAGAGGCTGCCGGGTAGGTGCTTTCGTACCGGCCAGGGATCTGCCGATATATTACCGTGCTTCGGATATAGGAGTTTGGCCGAGGGAAGAGTCGACCAGCCAGCTGGACGCCGCGGCATGCGGTCTTCCGCTGATCCTCAGCGATCGGATCAAAGTGACCGAGCGGGTCAATGGCAACGGGTTGCTATACGCCGAGGGAGATCATCTCGATCTCGCGGAAAAGCTCATCCGGTTGCAGGATGCCGGAAAGAGAAAATCGATGTCGGCGCATGGCGTTCAAAAAGTACGTGCTAACTTTTCCTGGGAAAAGATCGCCCGCGACCGGCTGGCCGACTATCTCGAATTCTTAAAATAGCAAAACAGCATACTGAAAAATGAAAAAGATCATATCGGTGGTGGGCGCGAGGCCAAATTTCATGAAAGTGGCGCCGTTACATCACGAATTTTGCAAATACCGCGACCAGGTCCGCCACCTCATCTGTCATACCGGCCAACATTATGACGAAAAAATGTCCAAGGTCTTTTTTGACGAGCTGGGATTGCCGAAGCCGGATTTTTACCTGGGTATCGGCTCGGGGTCCCATGCCGTACAGACAGCCGGTGTGATGGTCGAATTCGAAAAGATAGTCCTTCAGGAAAAGCCCGATCTCGTGCTTGTCGTCGGCGACGTAAATTCTACCATCGCCTGCAGCCTCGTAGCAAAGAAAATGAATGTACGCGTAGCCCATGTCGAAGCCGGTTTGAGGAGTAATGACCGGACCATGCCTGAAGAGATAAACCGGGTCCTGACGGACTCGATCTCGGATTTCCTTTTCGTCAGCGAAGAGAGCGGCATGGTAAATCTCCGGCGGGAAGGCAAGACGGAGGATCAGCTGTTCATGGTCGGGAACGTCATGATCGACAGTCTGATCAACAACTTGCCCAAGATCGAAGCTTCCGGCGCGCTTTCCGCCTTCGGGGTCCAAAAGAACGGTTATTTCCTGGTAACTCTCCACCGGCCGTCGAATGTCGACGACAAGGCGACCCTCTCGAAGATCATTTCCATCCTCAATAAATATGCGCGCTCCCATAAGATCATATTCCCGGTACACCCGCGCACGAGGACGAATATGGCTGGTTTCGGTCTATCAGGCGAATTGTCTCCGGAGATCCGGTTGTGCGATCCCATCGGCTATTTGGATTTTATCAAATTACTGAAGAATGCCACCCTTATCCTGACGGATAGCGGCGGGATACAGGAAGAAAGTACCTTTTTGGGTGTACCGTGTATCACCATGCGCGAAAATACCGAGCGGCCGGTCACGATAGAAATGGGCACCAATCACCTGATAGGCACCGATGTCGGGAAGATCGAAAACGCCATCACGGGTATTCTCCGGGATGGGGGAAAGACCGGTGCGATCCCTCCTTTTTGGGATGGGAAGACGGCAGAGCGGGTTTGTTCCACACTTGTAAAAATCCTTGGCTAGTATGGTTAAAAGCCTGTTCGGCAAGGGGCGACGTTATTTTTTCAACCTGGTGGACACACCGGCGGTGATCCTTTTGTATCACCGGGTCACCCGGCTGGAACATGATCCGCAACAGTTGTCGGTGGATCCGGATAATTTTTACGACCAGGTACAATTGCTGAAACGCGACTATGCTTTGCTGAACATTGGCGAATTTACCGATCTGGTGAGCCGTCGCAGACGGCTGCCTAAAAGGTCGGTGATCCTGACCTTTGACGACGGTTATGCCGACAACCTGCTGGAGGCCGTGCCGATACTCGCTAACCTGGATCGCCAGGCGCTTTTCTATATTACAACGTCGAATATCGGTACATCTTATGAGCTGTGGTGGGATCAATTGGAAAGGATCTTTCTGATGAATGCCGTACTTCCACCGGTGTTGGAGATCCGGGACCACGACCGGCAGCTGCGTCTGCAGACGGCAAGCGCAGAGGAGAGGCTGGCCTCCTATTACCAGTGTCATTGGTTCCTGAAATATACCCGTCCGGACCAAAGGAATGAAATTATCGATAACTTGCTGGCTAAGGCCGCTCTGGGAAAAGAAGGCAGAGCGACGCACCGGCTGATGACATGGGATGAATTGAAAGACATGGGTCATTCGACCGCTGCGGTTGTAGGAGCCCATACTCATCATCATCCTGTACTATCACTGTTGTCCTACCCGGAACAGGCGGAGGAGATCAAGACGTCCACGGATATCCTCGAAAAGGTGCTGCACCGGAAGATAGAGCACTTTTCCTATCCTTATGGAATGAGAAAGGACATGAATGCCGACAGCATCCGTATTTGCAGGGAATCGGGATTCAGGATCGTCTGCTCGAATTTTTACGGCCAGGTGCATAGCTGGTCGAACCCGATGCGATTGCCAAGGATCCTGGTGAGAAACTGGGAGAAACAGGAATTCGGACGACAACTATCAAAATTCTTCAGCTACTGATGCGGATACTGTTCATCAATTATGTGGATATCAGTGGTGGCTCTGCGGTCGTCCTGCAACGGCTGAAGAAAGGTCTTGCCCGGTATTACGGTGTGGAAGGCCATTTACTGGTAAAGATCAGGAGCGGCGATGCCCCGGATACGGAACAGCTGCTGATCCGTCCATTTCCCAAACTGGTCGAGAAGGCGATCGACAGGGTAAGCCGCCGGGCCGGGCTGTTATACCAGTATTTCCCATTCACCTCGCAAAAGATACTCGACAGCGCGGCTGATTACCGTCCGGATATCATTCATCTCCATACCACGCAGGGCGGCTACTTTGCCACGCCTTTGCTTCGCCGCCTGTCCGGGATCGCGCC
>DASYSV010000387.1:0-4729 GCA_036010185.1 Puia sp. | reverse complement strand
TCACCGGTCTGCGCTATGACGCCGTCGACAAAACGCTGTACATCGACTCACGCATCGGTGATTTTACATGCTTCCTTTCTACCGCCACCGGATTCGGCACCGTCAGACTGCAACAGGGACACGCAACCGTACATGTAGCCTATGGCTCCATCCCTGTCGAAAAGACCAAAATAGCATGATCAAAAAAGACGCCATCGTCACCATCCGGTACAGCATGTGGAACGGCCGCGGCGACCTCCTGGAAAACAACCAGGCCACTTACACGCATGGCTCCTCTGCCATCTCGGCCCGTTTGCAGTCCCAACTGGAAGGCTTGCAGGCCGGCGACAGCCGGGTCATTCACCTCAAAAAAGGAGAAGAAGGCGCCGACGACGATTTTACTTTCGAAGTCTTCATCGATGACGTACGCGAGACGCGAGCCCCGCTCAGTATCCACCTGCTCAGTGGCTTCCTGGGCAGCGGGAAAACCACGGCGATCGCACAAGCCTGCCGTTTCCTCGCTAAAAAAGGCGTCGCCACAGGAGTAATCACCAATGACCAGGGGTCCCGTCTCGTCGACGGCGATCTGTTTATACATCTGGGCATCCCGTCAGGCCAGGTCACCAACGGCTGCTTTTGCTGCAATTATGATGATCTCGAAAAAGCCATCTGCTTTCTTTCCAGCCACCATGGCCCCAGCGTCCTTTTCGCGGAATCCGTCGGATCCTGCACCGACCTCGTCGCCACCGTTTTAAAACCCTTGCTCCGGCGGCACCCCGAATGGCGGCCCACCATCTCCGTCTTCGTCGACCCGCAACACACCGGGACCGCATTCGATCCGGCCATCAGCTATATATACAACAAACAATTGGAAGAAGCACCCCTCATCATAGTCACCAAAACCGACCTCTATCCGGCGGCCAGGCTCGCCTACGCTGATAAAACGATCTTATATCAAAACTCGTTCAACGATGAAGACATCGGCCGCTGGCTCCAAACCCTCGAAAGCCAGAACCCCGATCTCGACTCTATAGCCCTTGACTATGACCTCTATGGCGCCGGCGAAGCCAAACTGGCCTGGCTCGACCAGCAAGTAGAGATCATCAGCCGCGACAGCACCGCACAACACGCCGCTATTTCCCTCATCCGCCGCGTGAGCCAAACACCTTATCCCATCGGCCACCTGAAATTCCTCCTCGACGGGCACACTAAGATCAGCATCACGTCCACGGGCGCCACTGACCACCCAGACCTCCGATCCGCCGAAAAAACCACCCTGCTCATCAACGCGCGTGTTCAAGCCGAACCAGCCGCCCTATCCCAACTCCTGACCGACGCCATTCGCGCCACAGAAACCGAAGACCACTGCACGATCCACACCATCACCGAATCGTGTTTCCAACCCGGCTATCCCCGGCCCACCCATCGCATCGCCTAATCCACCGGTCTTACCATAATATCTTTGAAATATACCTTACTATTCGGATCGTGCCCCTGCAACGCGAACGTCCCATGCGACAACACCCGCTCCTCACTCCCCTTCGGCCGCTGAACATTGTCCGGCTCGGTATAATCCACCACCGTCTTCCCGTTCAGCTGTATGACAATATGCTTACCCCGTACACTCACCGCCTCCGTGAACCAGACATTATCCGGACAATAAACTTCCCTGATATCGACTATCCCATACAGACTACCCGTCCTTCGCCAATCCGTATGCGAATTATTCACCTGTACCTCATAACCCTTCGCCGGCCATCCGCCTTCCTGGTACGCCGTATGGATATAAATGCCCGAATTACTACCGGGCCGGGTCATCACTTCGGCCTTGAAATCGAAATCCTTGAAATCATGGTGATGTACGTCGCCCTCATAGAACAGATGCGCCGTCTGACCATGCGCAATGATACAACCGCTGTCAACCGTAAAGGTCGACGCATTTTCGCCGACCTTCCAGCCATCGAGCGTTTTACCGTCGAATAAGGATATCCATGGACTCCTGGCCGGCCGGGATGATTCCCCGATCAGCAGACAAAGCCCTAACCCGCAAAGCAAAAAAGCCTTTTTCATATAATTTTAATTTATTATCTTCCGGACAGAAATCCAATGTCTATTGCCATGACCACGCTCAAAAAGCTAATCCTTTCTGCGTCTGCCTGCATGATTGCGGCAACGCTACACGCACAGATCGAAGCCACCCAGCTCATCATGAAAGGCCAGTCGGCCACCGGTCTCGGAGGGTTCTTCCACGGCGGCTTTCCCGTAGCAAAAGGCGATGAGATCAGTCTCGAAGCCGGTTTCCAGTATTTCGCGCCGGAGCAATCCCATCTGATATTCATTCCCCTGCTGGCAGGCTATCGCTACTTCTTCGATCATAGCGGCACCCGGTGGTATATCGAGCCGTTTGCCGGCTACACGCTCGGCAATACCGACATCCAAAAACTCGACGCCTCCGGGAACCCCGTCTTCACCAGCGACAGCAGCGACGTGGACCAAAAAGCATCCGGCCCCATCGCGGGTCTCGGCATCGGCTATATCCTTCCGTCCGCCACGCTCCCGCTGAACTTCGGTCTCCGCTTCGAACACGTCTTCGTCTCCGGCGATCCTGCAGCCAGCCTCCTCTCCCTGCGCATCTCCTGGTCGATCTTTACCGCCCGCCGGTTGGCGACACAGTAACCCCGCGATCCGCCGTCTGCCGCCCCGCATGCGCCGCCCCCGCGATCCGCCCCCCATCCGCACCCGCCGCTGGTACCCCGCCGCCTTAATTCATCGCCTCCTTATTATACTTATTCCGGTAATCCACCGGTGACATGGACGTCACTTTCTTAAAAATATCCCTGAATGCCTTCGTATCGTTATATCCAACCTCATACATCACCTCCCCCACCGTCTTCCGACTCACCTCCAGCTGCCGCTTGGCCGCCTCGATCTTCACCCGCTGCCAATACTCCAGCACCGTATTATTCGTAGCCTTCTTAAATCTTCTTTCAAACGTCCTCCGCGCGATCCCAAACTTATCACACAACTCATCCACCGTTATCTTATCCTGGAAATTAGTTTCGATATACTCCTGCACCCTGACGATCTCCGCATCGTTATGGGTCTTTTGCCCTTTGAAAATGCTGAAAGGGGATTGACTGGCCCGCCCTATGTCGAGAACGAAGAATTTCGAGCACAATATTGCCAGCTCACGGCTGGTAAATTTTTCTACAAGATATAAAAGCAGGTTCCAGTAAGAATTGGCGCCGCCGCTGGTATACAATCCACTCTGCTCAGTCACGATCTTGTCGTCCGTCAGCTCCACTTCGGGATATCGGTCCCTGAATTCATTGGCGAAAAGCCAGTGCGTAGAACACGATTTACCATTGAGCAATCCCGTAGCGCCCAATAGGAAAGCGCCGATACACAGGCTGGCCACTTCGGACCCGTCCTTATATTGCTGCGTGATCCAGGGAATGAATTCCTGGTTTAACCGCAGCGCGCGATCCAGGTTTCCGCTGATGGCCGGGATGATGATGAGATCGGGTTTTTGCGCGTCCTTCAGCACCGCGTCGACATGCACCGAAAAAAGACCGTCGGTCACCCGCACCTCGCGCGTCAACCCAACCAACTGGACGCTGAACACCGGCTCTTTCCCGGCGCTGATCAGGAATTCATTGACGGCGGTAAAAATATAACGGGGATCGGCGACGGCCTCCACAACCGCTGTCTCCGGGACAAGGATGGTAATTCGTTTCATGGTGCTCGTATTTAGGCCCTATAAAGATAACGTCAAATCCTGTCGCAAACAACCCCTTTGATTGACGGATTTACACGCCATCCATTCCGGTCCGCCAGCCTAGCTTTGTCTTGTTAAGCAAACGCATTTCAAATGGAAACATACAACCTTGACAGCGATGTCCGCCTGTGCTGCTTCACCGCCGAATCGTTCCCCGACGGGGTAATGGCGGCCTTCCAACGGCTCAATTCCAGTGTCCCCGATCATGAAGGCAGACGGCTGTTCGGACTCTCCTGGCCCGACGGTAAGGGTAGCATGGTCTATAAGGCTGCGGTGGAAGAGCGGTACCCGGGAGAATCGGAGGATCTGGGGGCGGAACCCTACATCCTGAAAAGAGGCGAATACCTCGGTCTGGAAGTGCACAATTTCATGGACGACATCCCGAGCATCGGCAGAGCCTTCCGTCAACTCGTCGACTCGCCGGGCGTACATCCGAATACAATGGGCGTTGAGGAATATCTCAGCGGTACGACCGTCCGCTGCATGGTCCCGATGTCATTGCAAAATGCCTGGTCGAACAATTGACACGCACCCCACGCCGGGCCAACCCCTAAAAGAACCCCAAACGCTCACTACTGAACGCTATCAACACATTCTTCGTCTGCCGGTAACGCGCCAGCACCTCCTTTCGCACCTCACCGCCGAACCCCGGTCTTTCCAGTCCTCCGAAGGGCCCCCGGTATGAAGGATAACAATTTACCCACACTCGGTCCGCTCTGATCGATCTGGGGACGGTATAAAGGACCCGCGGGTCCCTCGTCCATATACCCGCTCCGAACCCATGCGCGGTGTCATTGGCAATTGCGATCGCTTCCTCCGTCGACCCGAATGTCGTCACGCAACTCACCGGCCCGAAGATCCCCTCCTTAAAAATTCGCATTTTATTATACCCTCCGAACAGCGTCGGCCGGATATAGTAACCATGTTCCAGCCCGTAATTCTGATGAAAGGCCTCACCCCCGCACAAAACGC
>DASYSV010000621.1:0-4645 GCA_036010185.1 Puia sp. | reverse complement strand
TCGACGGATGTACATGAGGCGGTGAGCACCACCAAATCCGCTGTCGGCTATCTCGGAAGCGTCAATGCCGCACCTTTTATAGATCTGCAACTGGGCGCGGTGCGTCATGGGCCGGTAGTCGGCATACGTTATATGCGGCTATTGTCGGGGAATATAACCGACCGTTGGTTCCTGTACGCCGGATTTAAGCTTTGATTTATTATCTTCAGGGCGCGATGCCGGTGCTGATGGCGCCTTTCGCGCACTTTTGGTGAAGAAATATCCGACGATAACCTTCCTACTCTTTCTTATTGCCTGGCGGGCTTATTCACAGCCCGATGCGGAGCTTGCTTCACGGCTGTCCTCTGCCCGAAGCCGGGACGATCTTTCCGGCTGGATCTATGCTCAGATACAATGGACGGCGAAGGCGCCCGCGAGCCGGAGTGGCCAGCTGGCAGATGCTGTGCGCGGGACGTGGCGCGAACCTCACAGCCCGGAAGAGCAACAGGCGTGGCTCGATCTGCTGACGAATGAAGGGTATAGTATGCTGTTGCGCGGCGCGATCGTGCCCTCGACCGATGCTTATACTGCCGCCTATGACTATGCCCGGCGGCATCCGGCAATTACGGATGCGGGGCTCGTCCTCGAGACCGTGCTCAAGCCATTAGGTAACAATTATACGAGATTGGGAGATTATGAGCAGGCCTTATACATCCATCAAAAAGCCGCGGCACTCGCCCTTGCATTGGGTGACCGCGAAGCGCTGGCCGGCGTCTATAGCAATCTGGCCAATACCTGCGGTAATATGGGACGGTCTTTGCAGGCGCGGGATTATTGTTTTAAGGGGCTTGCAGTGGTGAGGCCTCACTCTGCCATGGCGGGTTTGCTTTTTTCCGAACTGGCGGACGCATATCGCGGGATGGGGGTTGCGGACAGCGCCAAGATATTTATACGCGAAAGTATTTCGATTTTGCGCGTGGCGCATGATCATCCTTCGGCGGGTTATTGGCTGTTGACGGCCTATGAGGAGGCGGGTGATCTTTATGGTGAGACTTCTCAGGCCCTCGGGTATTATCAGCAGGCGTTGCGTCTGCAGGGGCGGCTGGCGCTCACGGCGGGCGAATTGCGGCAGCGGGATCGGGCAAAATTGTATTGGCGACTGGGGTCAATGCTTGGGGTTTTGGGCCGGAAGAAGGAGTCGGTGGGAGAGAAAAAAGAGGCGATGGGCCGGAAGGAAGAATCGGTGCGGTGGTTGGATTCGTGTCTGGCGGTGCTGTTGCCGGGGAAGGACCTTACCGTCTTGCGGCCCTCGGACCTGTATGCCGAGAATACGCTGGCCGATGCATTGTATGCGTTGGCCGGTGAGGCTACCGATGCGGACGTGGCGATACGGTACTATGAGTTGTCTTTTGCGGCCGGGAAGAAGGGGAGGCAGGAGCTGATCACTACCAGCTCGAAGGAACGATGGGTATCCGATGTCAGAGGGCGTTTTGAAAGAGCGCTGGGCGTGGCCTGGGATGCGTGGAGCCGGACCCGGCTGGTGAAGTATGCTTATGCGATGCTTGGCTTTATGGAAAGCAGCAAGGCTCAGCTGCTGTTGGATGAGCAACTACAGCATCAGCAGTCAGGTTTGGACGATAGTCTGGGTCGCAGGATCCGGTTGCTTGAAAAAGCGAGGGTCTATTATCAGAAGGAAATGGTCGGGGGAGGCGACAGCGCTGCCTTGTCGGGTCTTCGTGAGACGGATTGGGAATTGGCGAAACTTCGGAAGATGAAGCCTGGATTGGCGGTTGTCGGTCCTTCTAGTCTTTTGCTGCCAGAGGGGTTGGTGACCCGAAGCTATTTTGCGGGGGATACGGTGTTGTATACGGTAGAGTGCGGTCATTCGGGGATCCGTTATGTCGACAGGCTTTCTTTGGGCGCCGGCTGGCAGGATAGTGTGCGCGCATTTATGCGTTATTGGTTCGAGGCGGGTGCAAATCATATGATCGATGATCCGGGAGGGTATTATCGGCAGGCCGGCGGGTTGTATGACCGGTTTTTTGCGGCGCATCCTTTTGATTCGGGTTTGGCGTATATCCTGTTGCCGGATGGGGCGCTGAGTTTGTTGCCCGTGGAGGCGTTGGTCGTGGCGCCACGTGGGGGGACGAGTGGGGCGGCGGGGGCGCCGGGTGCTCCGGAGTCGTGGCCTTTCGTTGTTCGGCGGGCGGAGATATCGTATGGGTATAGTATTCAGACGTTGCAGCGGGGCGGAACGGGGGTGTCGTTGCAGGAGCGGCGGGGCGCCGGGGACGGAGGTTTCTCGGGGTTCTTCCTGGCTGCAAATCAGCGTGACCTTCCGGGATTGAAGGCGACGTTGGAGGAGAAATCGGGAATCGAACCTTTCGTTCGTGAGGGCCACTGGTATGTGGACAGCAGTGCTACCGTCGCTGCTTTTAAGGAAGCCCTGACAGGCTCGTCGATCGTGCATATCAGCTCGCATGCATTTGCGGCGCGCGATAGCCTTGATGCTCCGCATATCGAGCTTTATGATGCGCCTTTTTATCTTTTCGAGCCATTCGACCTGCATCCCTCGCTGGTTGTGCTGAGCGCCTGCCGGACTGGTGATGGACGGTTCGTATCGGGCGAAGGAGTTCAAAGCCTCGCGCGTGGTTTTCTTGCCGGCGGCGCCGGGGCCGTTGTGGCGGGATGGTGGAATGTGAATGATGAGGTCGCCGCATCCATCATGGCTGATTTCTATGCGCGGATGGCTTCGGTTTCGGGCGGACGTGGAGCGTCTGTCAATGCCGCGTTGGCTCTCCGTCAATCCAAGCTGGACTGGCTGGACGATGCTTCGCGCGAGCCGCTGCTTCATTTACCTTACTATTGGGCTGCGCTCAGTTACACGGGCAATCCGGAGCCTTTTAAGGATAGGGCTTCCAGCGGACTGGTCCGGCGCGGCGGTATCGCCGATCATGAGCGGCTCTTGTGGGGAGTGATCGCGGGTTTGGTGTTTATTTTGATGAGTGTTTGGTGGATAAGGCGGAGGAAGAGTCGATCAGCTGCTCGAGCCGCGTGATGCGTTCCTGCATCGATTTCGTTTGTTCTTCCTGCTGTTTGAATTTCTGATCGTAATCACGGATGGTCTGATCCTGTTGCAAGGAGGGGAGCCGGTAGCAGGGCTCGAATACGAAATCCGCGCCGGAAGTATTCACTACGATCTTATTCGCGCGGATATTACCGTTTACGTCGAGGAGATAACCGGAATTCGCCTGAGAGGTCTTTCCGATGAGGACGTTGCCGCCTGCGGTGAACCTCAACCGCTCAAGGTTGTCGGTTATCAGGGGAAAATCATTGTTATCGACTGTCCCCAGGGTTTTGAGGACGCCTACGGTGTTGCCTCCGAAAGACCAGCCGGCGGTGGAGGCCTGAGCGGTCTGCCAGGTTGCGTTCCCGCTTGCGTCGCTGGTGAGCACCAGCCCGGCACCGGCGCCTGTCGGCATATTGAAGCTGGTAGCTTTGAAGGAGCCAGGCGGTCCTTCCTACTCTTTATGGTTTTTTTATAAGGTTAAACATTTATGGAGGAGGCGGGCGACTGGAGTTCTCTTTCAATAGAATCGCGGAGGGTTATGAAATAAACATCGAAGAGGGGGATCCAGGTAGGGGATATGGCGTCTAATGTGATCTCGAAGGTGGTTTCGGTTTCCCGGATAACCAACCGGCCGCTGGTGAAGCCGGCAAATTTTCGTCCAAAACGGTGGGTGAATGAGGAGGTTTCGCCGAATTCAATGGAGTTTTCCGCTATTTGAGTATAGCCTGCACCTTGTTCGATTATAGCCCTCTCGTATAAACGTAGAAGATCATTGGTTGTAATTGGGGGGAGTTGGGTCTTAATGAAATAGGTTTCGGCAAGGGACATTGCTTTTTCAGGGTTTGGATGGGGATTGAACGCTTGGGGGAGGGGGAAAATTGTGGAAACGATTGGGCATTGTTGGAAGAAAAGTGATCGTTGCATTTTCCGGGTTTATCGATTATCTTGATATTGCTATTGACATAGAAATAAGGGAATTTATGACAATAAGATCGCTTGCCGGTGTCTTTCTGGGACTGCTGCTTGCCGTGGGAGTGCAAGCGCAGAGCGACTCGACGTATGCCGAACGGCTGGGATGGCCGAAAGGAGCGCGGGTATTGATCATCCACGTCGATGACGCCGGGATGAGTCTCGAATCCAATGAAGGCGCTATGGCGGCGCTAACCCGCGGGGCGGCGACGTCGGTTAGCGTGATGATGCCCTGTCCCTGGGTTCCGGGTTTTGTCAAGTGGCTCAGGAGCCATCCCGATATCGATGCCGGGCTTCATCTGACGCTAACATCCGAATGGGCGGATTACCGGTGGGGACCGCTGGCAGGTCGAGGGGCGGTACCGGGACTGGTAGATTCGAGCGGTTGTCTTTGGGCATCGGTAGGTGAGGCGGCTACACATGCCAGCCCGGATGAAGTGGCCAGGGAGATCAATGCGCAGCTGGAGCGTGCGCGGGCGATGGGTTTTCATCCCACCCATCTGGATACGCATATGGGTACAGTTTATGCCAGGCCGGATTTCCTGCAACAGTATATACAGATGGGTATAAAAAATCATATCCCGGTGATGCTGCCCGGTGGAGCAGACAGGCTCATCCGGGAACAAA
>DASYSV010000581.1:0-7860 GCA_036010185.1 Puia sp. | reverse complement strand
GCGCTGTCGGTAAGCGTGTGGATATTCGTGCCTTTTACGGAGACGGTGACGGCCGACAATGCCTCCGAAGAATTTTTGTTGGCGACATGCCCGGTAACCTGCGGGCTCTGCGCCGATGCGAAAGCATAGCACACCGTAAGCAATAACGCTAGAAAGAACTTTTGCTGCATAATCAGATTGTTTTGGATTCGAAAATCATATGGCATTCCCGATAACGAGTTAAAGGTATAAAAAAAAATATTGGTATAGTATAGTACAATACAGATTTTTTTTTTACTTTTACTCCGATGGCCGGCGATCGCCGCCGGAAACTATCTTAATATGTATACCAAACACCTTTCGATGGGGACACTGCGGTTGGGAGCCATCCCGAAACTGGCGCTTACCTCTTTGATCATTTTGTTCATCTGCCCGATCTCCAATGCGCAACGGCAGTACAACGTCTTCGAGTCGGCATGGTGGCCTTTTAATACGGTGCATACCTATCTGGAACAAGCAGCGTTCAACCAATGGGAGGCGCGGCGAACCGATCTCCGAAAGGCGCTGACCAGCCCCTCCGCGATGCGCACATACCGGGACAACTGCAGAAAACGCTATTTGGAAATACTCGGCACATTGCCGGCGCGCACACCATTATATCCGCAGATCACCGGCACCCTCTCCGAAACGGGCTACCGGATCGAGAAGGTTGTCTATCAAAGCATGCCCGGTCATCATGTCACGGCCAATGTCTACATCCCACAGGGACACGGACCGTTTCCCGGCGTCCTGCTATTCTGCGGCCATAGCCTGAATGGGAAAGAAGATGCCTCCTATCAGCGTACGGCAATCCTGTTTGCGACTCATGGCTTCGTCGTGCTCGTCGCGGACCCGATCTCGCAGGGCGAGCGGTATCAGCTGACTGACGAAAAAGGTCATCCCATCATCGCGCTCGGCACGACCGAACACACACTTTTCAACGCCGGCGCCACGTTGCTCGGGACAGGAACGACCGCATACGAACTATGGGATAATGTCCGCGGGCTGGACTATCTGTGCAGCCGCGGCGATGTGGACACCTCACGCATCGGTTGTCTCGGCACCTCCGGCGGCGGTACACAAACCACCTATTTCGCAGGCTTCGACCCCCGGATAAAAGTCTCGGCGCCCTGCAGCTATGTAGCCACGAGGGAACGCAACTTCAATCTGCCACTCATCGGCGCCAGCGACGGCTGTCAACACATCCCCGGTGAAGGCGAGGCGCGGCTTGAGATCGACGATTTCCTGGTCATGGCCGCTCCAAAACCCCTGCTGGTTCTGGCAGCGAGATTCGATTTTGTCGATGAGGTAGGCGTAGAGATCGCATCGAAAGAATTGCAACAGGTCTATTCGGCGCTGGGCCATCCTGATCGATACAAGCTGTTCGTCTATGACGACGGACACAGTATCGCCAAACCCAAACGGGAAGCGGCCGTCACCTGGTTCAGAAAATGGCTTTGTAAGGACAGCACAGCAGTAAAAGAAGGCGATATCGCCATATTACCCGACTCCACCTTATTCTGTACCTCCACCGGAGAGGTGAATACGGCTTTTCCCAACGAACGCACATTAAAGGATATCGATCTGTCGCTGGCGGACCGCTACAAAGCCGACAGGGAGACCTTCGCCGGCCGTGCGGATAACAGGACGATCATCCGGCACCTCCTGCATTTGCATGCCAACGCGTTCAGCGATCCCATAAATGTAGAGTGGATGGGCGAGTCCTCCGGCCCCGTCCAATTCAAAAAATGCCTTGTCCGCAAAAAAGGCGAGATCCCTCTGCCCTGCCTTGTCGCAACTCCACAGGGGCCCGCAAAAAATGTCCTGGTATGGGTGGACGAAGAAGGGAAAGCAAAAGTCATCAAAGACAGCCTCCCGGCCATACAGGAGGCGTTGCAGCAAGGTAGTATGGTGGTGCTGGCCGATCTGCGGGCTACCGGCGAAACGCTCGACGCCCCGCGACCCAACGACACAAAGTACAATTACAATATAGAGTATCGCAATTCAATGACGGCATTGCACGTCGGCCGGTCCCTCCCCGGCCAACAGGTGGCGGACATGATCACCCTGACCGATTTCATCACGAAGCCGGAAGGGCTCGGCATGACCGGTCTTCCGATCCGGGTACATGCTTCCGGCGGAAATGCCGCTGTGGCCTTGCACCATCTTGTCCTCGACCATCGCATCACCCGGATCCATCTCTATCATACCATCCGTTCTTATTACGATCTGCTACACGACCCTACACAAAAAGACCAATATCGCTACGTCATACCCGGCATTTTGAAATATTATGACCTGCCCCAACTGGTGGAGCTAGCGGGCGCGGATAAAGTATTCTACCAATAAACCCAACTAACAACTGCCAATGAACTTCTTTTTTGCTCTTTCCTTAGGTGTGCTGACTGTCTTACCAGGTGGGACGAATGCACAGGCGCCGGGCAATAGACTGCCGGCCGTCGCCAGACCGCACTTTAAGACGGACACATTCAATATCGGGAAATATGGCGCGATCAGCGACGGCATTACCCTCAATACCAAAGCCATCAATGAGGCTATCGACGCCTGTTCCAAAAAAGGAGGCGGAGTGGTGCTGGTGCCGGGCGGCTTCTGGCTGACCGGACCCATCGTCCTGAAGAATAACGTGAACCTCTCCGTTAGAGGCGACGCCCTCCTCCTCTTTACCCGGGATTTCGATCAATATCCCCTCATCCAAAGCTATTATGCGGGTCTGCCATCCGTCCGATGCCAGTCCCTCATCTCCGGCAGCGATCTGACCAACGTCGCGATCACCGGGGAAGGGGTCATCAACGGTTCGGGCGACGCCTGGCGGCCGTCGCTGCAGCAAAAGATGTCGGTTTCCGAGTGGAACCACCTCGTAGCCTCCGGCGGCGTTCTAAGCACCGATCCGAAAAGACCGAAAACCTGGTACCCGTCGGAAAAGGCGCTGCTCGGTTCCGAGGTATTGACAGACAGCGGCACGCTGAGACCGGGCGTTACCTTCCCCGGATACCCGGCGATAAAAGACTTCCAGCGACCCACGCTGCTATCCATGTACCATTGCCGAAAGGTCCTCCTCGAAGGAGTCACCTTTCAAAATTCACCCAACTGGAACCTGCACTTCCTGCTTTGCCAGGATATCACTATCGATAAGGTCCATTCCAAGAATCCTCCTTTCGGGCAGAACACCGATGCCCTGGACCTCGAGTCTTGCAAAAAGGCGCTCGTGGAGAACAGCACAGTCGAAGGCGGTGACGACGGCATCACGCTTAAATCCGGGCGGGATTCGTCAGGCCGGGCAAGGAATGTGCCTACGGAGGACGTGATCATCCGCAATTGCATCGCCTATAACGTCGGCAGCGGCGTGGCCATCGGCAGCGAAATGTCCGGCGGCGTACGCAATATCTTCATCTCGCATTGCTCTTTCGTGGGCTCCAGTCTGGGGATCAAGCTGAAGACTAAACGCGGACGCGGCGGCGTGGTGGAAAAGATCTATGCGTCGGATATCAATATGAGCGACATCCAGCAATACGCCCTCGTCTTCGACATGTTCTACGGGGTGATCGGCGCCCCGAAGATCGGAACACAGGCAACCACCAATCCACAACTGAACGCCGACCCCGTCACCGATGCGACGCCCACCTTCCGGGATATCCATTTCCGACATATTTATTGCAATGGCGCGGAACAGGCGATATTCGTACGCGGACTACCCGAAATGCCGGTGAAAGACGTTTACCTCGAGGATATGGTCTTCAAATCCAAAAAGGGGATGGAATGCATGGAAGCCAGGGGAGTCCATCTGAAGAATATCCGGTTTATCACGACCGACATGGACCCTGTGATCCATTTGCAGGATAGCAAAGACATCACGCTTGACGGGAAGCGGTTCGACGCGGACGCGAAACCCACCGCGGTACGTCTGCAGTAAAATGGATATTTTTTAAAATTTGTACAAAAAAGTATAGTATAATATAGTATTGAATCTAATTTTGCAGGAAAACCTTATTTACCATGGATCTTAAGATCAACCCCGACTCGAACATTCCCAAATACCAGCAAATTGCCGACGGGCTCATCGGGCTCATCGAAGCCGGCGTACTCAAGGTGGGCGACAAGGCACCCTCCATCGATACCATCAGCAAGAACAACAAAGTCGCCAAGGAAACGGTGGTACAGGCCTATCGCCATCTGAAATCTAACGGTATCATAGAATCGAGCGAGAAAAGAGGATTCTATATTCAAACGAATGTCACGAACAAGCGCTGGAGAGTCCTCGTTCTGTTCAACGTGATGAACCCATCGAAAGAGATCATCTACAAATCCATAGTCAATTCCCTCGGCGACCGGGCCCATGTAGAGCTGCTCTTCCACAATTACAATTTCGAGATGTTCGAGAATATCGTCAAGAGCAAGGCGAATATGTTTCACTATTACATCATCATGCCGCATTTCAATCCGGACTCGCATAAGGTACTCGAACTCATTCCGCCTGAAAAGCTGCTCGTACTGGACAGACCGCTGCTGCACCCTATTGCCGGCGCTTCCGCCGTCTACCAGGACTTCAGGGCCGACGTTTTCGATGCGCTGCTATCGCAAAAGGAAAGGATCCGGAGATATAAGCAGATCGTTATCCTTTTCCCCAAGGGGAAAGGCCTGCCGACGGAGATCGCCGATGGAATAAAGCTGTTCGGTACCAAAAATAAGATGCCCGTACAAGTGGCGGCAGAGGTCCAGCCAAAAATGCTGGTACCCGATACGCTATTCATTACCCTGACCGACGAGATCCTCATCGACCTGATCGAGCTGCAGCAGCAGAGCAAGCTCCGCATCGGCAAAGGCATAGGCATCATCAGCTATAACGAAAACCCGTTGAAAAGGATCCTGGCCGGCGGGATCGCTACGCTCACTTCGGATTTTGAGAAGATGGGCAGGACGGCGGCCGAGTGCATCATCAATAAAAGCACGATCGTTACCCGCAATCCATTTTATTTAATCTTAAGAAACTCTTTGTAAGCAAACATCATTACCGATCATATGGACACTAACAAGGCATTTTCACTGACAGGTCGAAGGGCGGTGATCACAGGGGGAGGTACGGGTATAGGGCTGGGTATCAGCAGAGCATTAGGCGACGCCGGGGCGAGTCTTGTTCTCATTGGCCGAAGAGAATCGGTGCTGCAAAAGGCCGCCGCCGAATTGGGCGGCGACTGCCGGTACATCCCTTATGACATCAATGACAGAAAAGGCCTTCCGGACCTGATCAACAGGATCGGGATGGAATTCGGTCCCATCGATATCCTGGTAAACAACGCGGGTGCGCATCTCAAAAAACCTTCCCTCGAAACCACCGATGAAGAATTCGATCATATCATCCGGACCAATCTGCTAAGCGGATTTACGATCACCAGGGAATGTGTAAAACATATGGAACAGCGCGGCGCCGGAGTGATCCTCTTTATCAGCAGCATGACCGGTCTGTTCGGCATGGACAAGGTAGCCGCGTACGGTACTTCCAAAACCGCTATCATCGGGCTTATGCGGGCTATGGTGATGGAATATTCCGCCTTCCGGGTCAGGGTCAACGCCATTGCGCCCGGCTGGATCGAGTCGGATATGCTCAATGAGGCGCTGAACAACGACAAAGAACGAAAGGAGAAGATCATCAACCGTATCCCCTACCGAAGCTTCGGGACCGGTGAAGATATAGGCGCCGCGGCCGTTTATCTCTGTTCGGATGCCGCCCGGTATGTCACCGGTGTCGTATTGCCGGTCGACGGGGGCGCCGCCTATTCTTTCTGAAAAATAAAATTACTGCAATGACCTTCATGGACGATAATTTCCTGCTCCAGGGCACGACGGCGCAAAGGCTTTACCATGAGTATGCGAAGGATATGCCGATACTGGATTATCACTGCCATCTCCCGCCGGATCAGATCGCGGGCGACCGGAACTTTCTCAATCTCACGCAGGCATGGCTATACGGCGATCATTACAAATGGCGGGCCATGCGCACCAACGGCATCGACGAACGGTACTGCACCGGGGACGCCTCCGACCGGGAAAAGTTCGACAAATGGGCGGCGACCGTCCCCTACACCCTTCGTAATCCGCTGTACCACTGGACCCACCTGGAGCTGCAACGATATTTCGGCGTGCACCGGACGCTCGGTCCCGCCACCGCGGGCGCCATCTATGATGAATGTTCGGAGATGTTACGCTCACCCGGATTCTCCGTGAAAAACCTGCTGCGCAAAATGAACGTCGCCGCCATCTGTACGACCGACGACCCCGTGGACGCTCTGGAGTCCCACGTCACGCTGAATAAAGACGGGTTCGAGATCCCCGTCCTGCCGGCTTTCCGGCCGGACCGCGCCATGGACGTCAGGGACGCAACGGCCTTCAACGGCTACCTGCTTCGGCTCGAAGAAGTAACCAACTTCTCGATCTCCTCCTGGAACGACTTCTTATATGCGCTGCAACACCGCCACGATTACTTTGCCTCGAAAGGTTGCGGCATCAGCGACCACGGACTCGAAGTGATCGACACGGAGGAATTCACGGGTTTCGAGATCGATGCGATCTTCAATAAGGTGCGCGCGGGCCGCCAGCTGAACGGATCCGAACAGCGCAAATTCCGGTCGGCTATGCTACTCCACCTGGCGGAATGGGACTGGGAAAAGGATTGGGTCCAACAGTATCACCTTGGCGCCCTGCGTAGCAACAATACGCGGGGACGGCTGCAGACCGGAGCGGATTCCGGCTGGGACTCGATCGGTGATTTCCAGCAGGCGAGGTCGCTGGCGACCTTCCTCGACAGGCTGGACAAAGAAGGCCGTTTGGCCAGGACCATCCTGTACAACCTCAACCCGGCGGACAACGAATTGATGGCGACCATGATCGGAAATTTCAATGACGGCTCCATCGCGGGTAAGGTGCAGTTCGGGGCAGCCTGGTGGTTCCTCGATCAGAAGGACGGCATGATCAAACAGATGAACGCGCTGTCCAATATGAGCCTGCTCAGCCGGTTTGTGGGCATGCTGACCGACTCCCGCAGCTTCCTCTCCTTTCCGCGTCACGAATATTTTCGCCGTATCCTCTGTAACCTCTTCGGCAGCGAGATAGACGGCGGTGAATTGCCTCACGATATGGAATGGATCGGCAAAGTGATCAGGGATATCTGTTATTACAACGCCAGGAGTTATTTCAATTGGGAAGGTATTGTCAGGCCGCAGCAATTGAAAATAGTACAATGAGAGTGAATATCATCCTGACGGTATTGTTTTCCGCCTGGTTGCAGGCCGGAGCGCAGACCGCGGTCACTCCTCCATTCCCGCGCCTGGCCACCATTTACTCAAAAACCGGCGCAGGCGTGTCGCAACGCACTGATGAAGGCAAGCGGGTCATCGCGAAATTCGATCTCTATATACCCACTATGAATATGTGGGGCGGCCCCTGCGGAAATGACAGCAGCTGCCGTGGTCATGCCGGCATGACCATCGGTCAATACCTCAAATTCCTGAACCCGCATCAGATGGACCTGATCTATGTACACAGCGCGTTTTTTCCCCGATGGAGCGCTCCCCGTGACGGCAGGGGATACATCGTCGGCGATACCTCTTACTACTTCGATCTCCGGTGGCTGCTCACCTATGCCGGCACCATAATGCACGGGGATGTCGATCCCCTGATCCGAAATATTCCGGTAGCGGAACTATCTCCTTTTGCCATCGGCGATTTCGTACTCATCGGCGGCATAGGACGGCAGAACACGGAACTCGTTAAAGTAACCTCGAAATCTGCCACCGACGGCCAGGGAGAATTGACGGTTGAAAGGGCGCA
>DASYSV010000489.1:0-7564 GCA_036010185.1 Puia sp. | reverse complement strand
GCCGATATGGAATTCATGATCGCCGCAACCGATAAGAACCTGATGATGGTCGAAGGCGAAGCGAAGGAATGCAGCGAGGAAGACCTGGTCAGGGCGCTGGAGATGGCGCACGATGCCATCCGCGTTCATATCCGCGCCCAGGATGAGCTGAGGTCCAAGGCCGGGGTAGCGGGCAAACGCGAGTATACCAGGCCCGTGCAGAATGACGAGCTTCAGCAAAAGGTTACCGCCTTCACGACAGACCGCATTAACCAGATAAGCCGTGCCGGCAGCAGCAAGCACGAGCGCGGCGACGCCTTTGATAAATTGAAGGAAGATCTCATCGCTTCATTGGGCGAAGAGGTCACCGACGCCGACAAGAAGCTCGCAAAAAAATACTATGCCGATCTCCAGTGGGAGCTCGTCCGGAACATGATCCTCGACGACCGCATCCGTCTCGACGGACGTCAGCTGGACCAGGTAAGGCCTCTGGCGATGGAGATCGATCCGCTGCCCACCCCGCACGGTTCCGCACTGTTCACCCGCGGCGAAACGCAATCGCTGACCACCGTCACCCTGGGCACTCCGCTCGATGAGTTGCTGGTGGAAAGCGCCGCAAAATCCGTCGATTCGAAATTTTTCCTGCACTATAATTTCCCTCCGTTCAGCACCGGCGAAGTGAAGATGATGCGGGGACAAAGTCGCCGCGAAGTAGGTCATGGCAACCTGGCCATGCGCAGTCTGCGTCAAATGATGCCGGGAAGCGATTATCCTTATACCGTACGCGTCGTCAGCGATATCCTGGAATCCAACGGTTCCTCTTCGATGGCTACGGTTTGCGCGGGCAGCCTGGCGCTCATGGATGCGGGTGTTCCCATACCTAAACACGTCAGCGGCGTGGCTATGGGTCTGATCACGCGTCCTGCAGACAACAAAAATGCCATCCTCACGGATATCCTCGGTGACGAAGATCATCTCGGCGATATGGACTTCAAGGTGACCGGGACGCGCGAAGGCATCTGCGGTGTTCAGATGGATATCAAGGTCGACGGTCTGAGCATGAATACGATGCGCGAGGCGCTGGAGCAGGCCCGTAAGGGAAGGCTGCATATTCTCGACGCCATGTACGAATGTATCCCCGCTGCACATGCCGATGTCAAACCGCATGCACCGCGTATGGTGAAGATCTTTATCGACAAGGAGTTCATCGGCGCCGTTATCGGACCTCAGGGCAAGATCATCCAGGAGATCCAGCGCGAGACGGGTACTACGATCAACCTGGAAGAAGTCGGCAATTTTGGCGAAGTGAGCATTTTCTCTCCCGCCAAGGAAGGCCTGGACAAGGCAGTCACCTGGATCAAGAGCATCGTGGCGCAACCCGAGGTTGGCTCCGTTTACGAGGCGAAGGTCAAGTCCGTCATGCCATATGGCGCGTTTGTCGAGTTCCTGCCCGGAAAGCAAGGCTTGCTGCACATCAGCGAGATCTCGCACAAACGGCTGGAGACAATGGACGGCGTCCTGAAAGAAGGCGATACCGTGAAGGTGAAGCTGATCGGTCTGGATCAAAAGACCGGCAAGTTCAAGCTCAGCCGCAAGGTGCTGATGCCGAAACCTGAAGGATCCGGTTCGGGTCATGGCGGCGGACACGGTCATGCCAAATCGCCCGCCGGCGGTCACGAGGATCAGGAATAAGAATCAAATGACTTTTAATAAGGCCGCGCTGCGGCCTTTTTTTATGCATATAGGGATCACGATAAAGGCGAACGCAGAATTGCAGGAGGTGCTCATCGCACTGTTGGCAGAGATGGGATATGACGGGTTTGAACAGCAGGAAGGGCTGTTGATGGCGTATGTGTCGGAGACCGGATTCGATGAGCACCGTTTGAAATCGTTGGGGTTGGGATACGAGATCACGCGTATAGCCGAAAAGAATTGGAACGAGGAGTGGGAGAAGAGCTTTCAGCCCGTGGTGATCGAAGGTTTCTGCGCCGTCCGCGCGCATTTCCATGACCCCATCCCCGGCGTTGCGTACGAACTGGTGATCACGCCCAAGATGAGTTTCGGCACCGGCCACCACGCGACGACCTTAATGATGTTGCAGGCCATGCAGGGACTGCCGCTCGACGGCAAGCGGGTCCTCGATTTCGGGACCGGCACCGGAGTTCTTGCCATCCTCGCCGAAAAGCTGGGAGCGGCCGGCGTGGAAGCAATCGATTGCGACGATTGGAGTATCGACAATGCCCGCGAAAATGCGGAGGCCAACGGGTGTAGACGGATTAATATCCAAAAAGGGGAGGTTGTGCACGGGGGGCCTTTCGACATCATCCTGGCCAATATAAACAAACATGTAATTTTAGAAGAGCTTTCCGCGATGGAGCAACAATTGACAACAGGGGGCGTTATACTGCTGAGCGGCTTGTTAAAGGAAGACTCGGAAGACATTGAAAATGAAGCTGCTAAAACTAATTTTTCAATATCCTTACGGATGACGAAAGAGAACTGGATCTTGCTGAAATCCGAAAAAATGAAATAAGTAGCTGAGGCTGAAGGGCTGGGAGTTCATTTTATTCGTATATTTGTTGTCCAACTAAAACCAATGACCATTCGATGAAGGAGGTTTTGCTAATTCTATCGGCATACCTGATAGGTTCTATTCCTACCGCAGTATGGGTCAGTCGAGCGTTTTTTGGAATAGACATCAGGGAGTACGGCAGCGGCAATGCGGGAGCTACAAATACCTTCCGGGTGCTGGGTTCGAAGTGGGGCGCTATAGTGATGTCCGTAGACGTTATCAAGGGAGTCATCGCCACCAGCCTGTATATCCTCATTCCTTACTATTTACACGATGAAGCCGAACGGACCAATTTCATGGTCGGTCTGGGTCTGGCGGCCGTCACCGGTCATATCTTTCCGATCTGGGCGGAGTTCCGCGGCGGGAAGGGTGTAGCCACCCTGTTCGGTATGATCCTCGCCATTCAGCCGCTGGCTGCAGTGTGCTGCGTAGCGGTCTTTTTGCTGGTCTTATACCTCACCCGATTTGTCTCGCTGAGTTCGATCCTTGCCAGCGTAGCTTTTGCGGTCTTTATCCTGTATATCTTCGACGCGAAGGAAACCCTTTATCGGGGTTTTGCCATCGCCGTCGCCTTACTGGTAGTCCTTACCCATCAGAAAAATATCTCTCGTCTGCTCAGAGGAAGCGAGAACAAGGTACCCATCCTTAGATATCGTGACCGGCGGCGTCAGCGGAGACATGTAACCGACCGGGACAAAGAATAATTTCTTATTTTTGCAACCCCGCATCGCTCGGTAGCTTTGCGGTCTGTCTTTTAAACTAAACCGGTCCAGAATGTCTCAAACTTTACTGGAGAAATTACAATTGACCGATGAGCGGAACCTGTTGATCCAGGGTCTTCCTTCCTCCATCGAGAAACAATTCGTCAAGCTGGCCTTTGCCAAGAATCTCACCCCATTGCTGAAAAGCAAGAAGATCGATTTTGCGCTCGTCTTCGCTATCAACGAGCAGCAGCTGGGGATGATCGTGCAGGAAGTGCTGCCCGCCCTCCGGCCGGAGGGAAAGTTCTGGGTTGCCTATCCGAAGCCCGGCTCCAAGATCGTCACCACGCTTAACCGGGAACGCAGCTGGGGCTGTATAACCGGTGCGGGGTACGAAGTAGTCCGTGATGTACCGCTGGACCATGTATGGACGGCGGTAAGGTTCAGAAAGACGAATCCCGCTGCGGGCTTTCGAACGCCTTTGCGTGGGAGCGGCGCTCGCAGCCGTCGCGTCGGAGCGGCCCATCAGTGAGCCGACCATCGTTTGAGCAGCATGTAGTCACATTTTTCCGTTTCACTGTCCAGCCAGCAATGGTTTCTGGGTATTTTTTGCGCCGGATTTAGCCTCCGGCAGGGCTTCGCGTATCTTTAGCGACAGGATAACGAACTATTACTTTACTCCAACAACCCCCATGGCCCTCTTTAGCAGGACGACGCTTATTACGGATTTATTGGACAGAACCGAGGTGCTGAAGGTGAATACCCGGGCGTTTGGACGTCTCACCGACGAACAGCTACGGCAATCTCCGGAGCCCGGCAGATGGAGCATCTCCGAGATCTACGCACACCTCAATCTCTGTCTCGATCAATCCATACGTCTGATCCTGTCGCGCGTCACGCTCGCTCCGGATAGTCCGTCCGATGTGTATCGCAGCGGCTTGCTGGGCGACTGGATCTACGATCGGGCCATGCCCCGACCGGATGGCAGCGTTTTGAAACTAAAAGCCAGGAAGGCCTGGTGCGCCGATACGGGGGCCATCGATGCGAGGGAAGAGCTCGGTCTGTTCGAGCACCATTGCGACGCGCTGGACGATATTCTCCGTCATGCGTCCACCAAGGATCTGCGCCGGATATCCATCCCATTTTTTCCCCCTCTTGTGCAATTGCGGTTGGGGGATATGCTTCGATTTCTCGTGGCGCACGGGGAAAGGCATTTACTGCAGGCCCAACGGGTGATGATACCACAGGTGGTTTGAAGCGAGAGAGGGGCTATTTAAGGATGACCGTTCCCAATAGATGCACCAATTTTTTTTCAAGTTCCTTCAGATGCTGATGCGTCTCCATTTGTAATTTCAGTTCTTCCGGCGGCTGGGATTTGTTCATGTCTTTCTGGTTCTCTTCGATCAATCTCTTGATCTTTCTGAGTTTGAGATAGCCCATGGTGGAAAGCACATTCTCCCTGTAAAGTTCGTCGGGGGAAAAGATCTTGCCTTCGAAATGTTCTTTCCAATTGGGGCTGATCTCGTAATGGAGATCCATGATGGATACGGCAAGGGTGCTCAATTCCTGGTCTTCGTGGTAAAGGAAATTTCGCGTGGAGGGTTCCAGTCCCTGTTCGTACCAGGTCTTATAGAGGTCGAATATCCTGAGCAGCCGTTTGTTATCGATCAGGTCGATGAGTTCGCCCGCTTCGGAAAGGATGTAGTCGGCTACCAGGGTTTTCTCGTCCCAGGCGCGAAGACCATATTCCAGCAGGTCACGGATCATTCCGCGTTCGTTTTGTTCATGACGGAACAGCAGGCCGATGGATTCGTCGTCAGGCGGCGGCGTATTATCCGGGCGGGTAGTCGGGTCGGTATCGGAGGGGGGTGGAGCGGTCCTTGCGGCGGTCCGGTTTTCCTGTTTTTCGATCCTTTCCCGGATGTATTTATTGACAAGATTGGTGAGACCGGCTTCTTCGATATGCAGCAATCCGGCAGATTGCCGGATATAATCTTCCTGGCGGGTAAAACCATCCAGCTTGTTGATACGGGCAATCGTCTCGGCTACCTGGTTGACAACGGCGGCTTTTTTATTCGTATCATCGGCGGCATCCCGCAGCGCAACCTCCAGCTGGAAAAGGATGAAATCCTTTTTGTTGTCGGCGATAAAATCCCGGAAGGCCTGGGCTCCCAGTCTGCGCACATAGCTGTCGGGGTCTTCTTTGTCGGGGATCAGTACGAGCTTGACGTCGAGACTCTCTTCCAGCGCCATATCCAGACCCCGCAGGGCCGCCTTGATGCCCGCATTGTCGCCATCGTAGAGGATGGTCAGATGGCGGGTGTATTTTTTGATCAGCCGGAGCTGGTCGATCGTAAGACTCGTGCCTCCGCTGGCAACCACGTTCTCGATACCGGCCTGGTGCAGCGATATCACGTCCGTATATCCTTCCACCAGCAGACACTCGTCCTGTTTGTCGATGGCCTGGCGGGCCATCCATGATCCGTAAAGTATCCTGCTCTTTACATAGATCTCGTTCTCGGGGGTATTGATGTATTTGGGCGCCCGGTCGTTGTTCCGGATGACGCGTGCCCCGAACCCGATGACCTTTCCCGTCTGGTTGTGGACGGGGAAAATGACGCGACCGCGGTAATTGTCTACCAGTCTTTCGTCACGAAGGACCACCAGACCGCTTTTCCGGAGGTTTTCCGGGTTGTACTGGGCCGCCAGCGCAGCCCGGGCGAAAGAATCGCGTTCTTCCGGGCAATAGCCCAGCTGGAATTTCCGTATGATCGTTTCGGTGAAACCACGTTCTTTCAGATAGCTGAGACCGATATCCTGCCCCTCATCCGTCTGGAAGAGTACGTCGGAAAAGAACTTTTGAGCAAACCCGTTGATGATGTAAAGGCTCTCCGCCGCCTGTTGCTGGAGCCGCTGCTCCGGGTTGAGCTCTTTCTCTTCGATCTCGACATTGTACCGTGCCGCCAGCCACCGCAAGGCCTCCGCATAGGAATATTTCTCGTGTTCCATCAGGAAGCTGATGGTGTTACCGCTGCGACCGCAGCCGAAACATTTGTAGATCTCCTTGGCAGGACTAACTGTGAAGGAAGGCGTTTTTTCGTTGTGAAAAGGACAAAGCCCAAGATAATTCGCACCGCGCTTTTTCAGCTTCACGAAGCTGCCCACGATCTCGATGATATCGATCCGGCTGAGTATTTGTTGTATGGTTTCCTGAGCGATCATTCGGGGCTCAATTTACGTCAAACCGGGGGGATTGACGCCAATCACGGCGGCTCCCGCGCAGTGGGCGAAAACTACCGTAAATTATGTATAAAACTGAGTATTTTTACCTATAATAAAGTCCTCTTTTTTCCGATTTATATGTAAACGTTCATCCTTTGAAAACCGGGATTTATTCCGTGCTCTGCGCCTTCATCACCAACGCTGCCATCGGCGCCTGTTTCGTCCCATTTTTGTTACTGGGTCTGAAAAAGGTGCGGCAGATGAATACCTTCTGGATCCTCGGTTTTTACTGGTTCCTTAACGGGCTCGTCAATCTTCGCGCATTGAAAGTATTCAGCGCCGGAGCCATCCGCGAATTCCTTCAACATCTGAGCGACTATTACGATCTGGCCGACATACCACTGGCCCTGCTGATCTTTGCCGTCTCCGTTCGGGGAAAGACCCGAAAACAGCTGCTGCTCGTCTTGCTCGGTTTTGTTGCGGGAGAATCCCTGCTGATCGGACAGAAAGGGTATGCCTTTTCGTGGCCCATCGTCGTAGGGGTCGGCGTTTCGCTGATCGTCGGGTTCAGCATAACGGGGCTTTGGCTATATCTCAAGAAGATGGAGCACGACCGGTTCGAGAATTCGATGGCCTTTATCCACGGGGCCTTCCTTTTCGCATACG
The DNA here is from genome assembly GCA_036010185.1 of Puia sp. GTDB lineage: Bacteria > Bacteroidota > Bacteroidia > Chitinophagales > Chitinophagaceae > Puia. The sequence continues at coordinate 424 of DASYSV010000489.1, read as the reverse complement.
GCACCTACCTGATCATCTATCTGTTGTTTTATTTGAGGGCATCCGGCACTTACAGCGAAACGGACAGCTCGTTGCTGTATTATACCAGTCTGCTGTTTTCCGCCGCCATCACGAGCGCGGGCATGTTCAGTTATGGATGGCGCTGGACAAGGACGTCTAACCCGCGTTATTCTTCGTCTTCTTCGTAGTTATAGGTATCCTGGCTGTCGTTATAGATCGATTCCCAGGTCTTCACCTTGTCATCCCCCAACAGCTCCAATATATCGAAGATGGGATCCGTTTTTTTCTTCCAGACCGCCAATGTGGTATCGGCGTATTTAGAAACGTACATGCAATGGTCCGTCTCCATGTTCACCTTGATCAATCCAATAGGTCCTTCCTCATTTTCCTGAATGAGGTAATAGCATCCTTTTTCCAACAGCGC
>DASYSV010000480.1:0-4122 GCA_036010185.1 Puia sp. | reverse complement strand
CCACATCGGCAACGGCGCCGGTACGCAGCAAGTCGGTACGGATACTGTTGTAATGGGTGTACAGGTCCGGCGTGCTCAACGCGATCGTCAGCAAGCCATCCCGGTTATAGCCGATGGGCCGGTCCTTTGCATACTGTATTTGCTGAAAGACCACCAGCGTTCCAATGATCAGCGATACCGACACGGTGAATTGCAAGACCACCAATATCTTCCTCGGCAGCGAAGCGAACCGCCCGGCTTTGAACGTACCCTTCAGCACAGTCACCGAATTAAACGATGAAAGATAAAAGGCGGGATAGCTGCCCGCGATCAGCCCGGTGATCCCCACGAATGCGATGCAAATGGTCCAGAACCATCCGCTGCTCCACGTTATTCCCATTTGCTTATCGGCCAGCCCGTTGAAAAAGGGCAGCCCCAATTCCACCAGCAGCAGCGCAAGACAGAAAGATAAAAAAGTAATGAACAACGATTCGCTCAGGAATTGTCCCACCAGCTGCCGTACCAGCGATCCGATAGCCTTGCGGATACCGACCTCTTTCGCACGCCGCTCGGATCGGGCGGTGCTGAGATTCATAAAATTGATACAGGCCAGCAAAAGCACGAATACGCCGATGATACCGAACATCCGGACGAACTGGATCGCCCCACCGGTATTGATCCCGTTTTTAAATTCGGCGTGAAGTCGCCATTTGCTCATAGGATGCAGGACCACCTGCGGTTTGTCTTTCCGCTCATGCCCATCCAATCCGCCCTTCACCCTCACCGCGACGGTGGGTAGCTGCGCGGCATCCTGCAACTGTGCATAGATCTGGAAAGAGTTGTTATCCCAATTGGTCGTCGAACCCTTGACCCAATCGTTGTCGGCCACGTAACCATCCCAGGATTCCAGGATGCGTGTATCATTGAACTCGCAATTCTTCGGCAGGTCCTCGAAGACGCCCGTTACCTTCAGGCTGCTCTTATTATCCACTTTTATGATCTTGTTCATGGGATCCTCGTCGCCGAATATCGCCTTCGCCGCCGACACGCTCAATAGCATCGAATACGGTTCGTTCAGCGAAGCCGCCGATCCCTTGAGCAGCCGGATGGAGAACATGGGTATGAAGTCCGCCTGAACATACATCCCGGGCTCCTTGATCTGTTTGTCTCCGTAGGCGAGGTAGTGATCATAATTCCATGACGCCATGGAAACGCGCTTGAAATCCGAACCGTAGGTCGTTCGCAGCAGACCCGACAACGGGATCGGCACAGAATTCCAGGTGTTGGTCTCACTTCCATGCGTGGAATTTTCCATCACCCGTACGATCCGGTCATAATGTTCGAAATTCCGGTTGTAGGAAAGCTCGTCCCAGACCCAGAGACCGATCAGCAGGGTAACCCCCATTCCGACAGCCAGCCCCAGGATATTGATGGCCGAGTAGACTTTGTTCTTGACCAGATTGCGCCAGGCGATGATAAAATAGTTTCGGAGCATATTATTCGGTTCTTAAATTTTTAATTGGGTTGGCCATGGCGGCGCGGATAGATTGAAAGCTGACGGTCAATAAAGCGATCAGTACGGCCCCGGCGCCAGCCACCGGGAATATCCACCACGCCATCGGCGCGCGATAGGCAAAATCCTGCAGCCACCGGTGCGCAAGCCACCATGCCACCGGCGACGCGATGACCAGCGACAACAGGACCAGGAAAACAAACCCTTTGTTGAGCATCATCGCTATATTTCCGGTCGTGGCCCCGAGCACCTTCCGGATGCTGATCTCTGCCGCTCTTCTCCGCGCCGTGAACAAGCCCAGCCCGAAGAGACCCATACAGGAGATGAAGATCGCCAGGATCATCACCGATCGTACCAGCGACGCCGTTTTTTGCTCCGTCTCATACAAATTAGCGATGGAATCATCCAGGAAGACATAGCTGAAAGGATCGTTCGGATAAACCCCTTTGTAAATTTTTTCCATGCCCGTGAGCAGATTCTTCACCTCCTCCGTGCTCTTCCCCGCACTCGCCATCCGGATCCCGAGCGAACTCCCCCACCGCGGCAGATGACCGATCACGACAGGCCGGATCGGGTCCTTGAACGACCCTTCATGAAAATCGGCGACGATGCCGACGATAGGATAAGCATTCCGGCCGAGATAGAGCATTTGGCCGACGGCATCGGCCGGGTGGTTAAAACCCAAACCTCTCGCCGACGTCTCGTTGATCACCCATTCCCTCAGGGTATCGCTATGATGCAGATTTCTGCCGGCAACCAGCCGCATCCCATAAAAGGGAATGTACTTTTCATCGCCGAAATCCATCGTGGCGCTCTGAACCACATCCTGTTTCCCTTTGTATTCGACACCCATGCTCCAACCTCCCCAACCCACGGGAGGCGATCCCTCTTTTATCACTTCGGCTGCCCCGGGTAGTTGTTTGAACCGCTGCTCCACTACGTCGATCCTGGAAGTGGTGTCCCAAAAGTCATGTTTCACCAGGACCGATACGATCGCATCGGTCTTGAATCCGTAATCGGTCTTCAGCATGTAGCTGATCTGGCGACCCATCAGCAGGGCCACTATGATAAAAATGAGCGAGATGCTGAATTGAAAAACGATCAGGCTTTTCCGCAACCACCATTTTTCGTCTCCTTTCTGCGTGCCGCCTCCCTTCAAACTGACCACCGGAAGATAGCTCGCGATCACCCGGGCAGGGTAGAATCCGGCCACGAACGTCGTGCCGATCGCGATCCCGGCCAAAAACAGCAGGTTCGGCAGTGCCAGTGGGTAAAATGACACGCCTTCGGGTATGTATTCCCGAAAGTACAACAGGACGGGTCGGACAAGCAGGGTTGCCACCAGCACGGCGAAGACCGTAATAACGCCTGTCTCGGTGAGGAACTGCACCGCCAGCCCCGTTTTCCCGCTGCCCAATACCTTACGTACTCCGATCTCCCTGGCCCGCTGCAGCGACTGCGCCGTAGACAGGTTGACAAAGTTCACCGCTCCGAGCAGCAAAATAAACACCGCAATAGCCATGAGGGCATACAGGGTCGGGAGATGCGCCTTGCGCACGCCGTCCCCAGTGTAATCCGTATTGAAATGGATGTCCGACAATGGCTGCAACTGCATCAGGAAAGGATGCGCCGAGTCGGACCCGACCACCTGTTTACCCAACGGTTGCAAAGTCGCCTCTACTTTTTGCGCCTGGGCTCCTTGCGCCAGCCGTACAAAACACTCCGGCCAGAACCACTTCCCTACTCCTTCATGCCATACCCAGTCATCCATATGTCGGGTATCCTGGAGAAAACTGACGGGTATCGTGGACAGCGTTATAAAGTCCGAATAAGGAAGATCAGTATGGGCCGTCCAACCTTTCACGATCCCCGTAACATGGACGGGCAGGGAATCCTGGTAGATCACCTCTTTTCCGATCATCTCTTGCGGCGACAGCGGACCGAAATATTGGCGGGCCCGGTCTTCCGTCAGGACTACCGAAAAGGGTTGTCCCATCGAAGTCTCCGGGCTGCCGGCCATCCACTGGTAATGGAAGATGTTGAACCAATTCGAATCCGTGATGATGACGCTCGTCACCCAGTTCTGACCCGGCACTTTGGTATCGAATTGAACCGGCGGTTTGGAGCCTCCAGCCGGGATCATCACCTCCGAACCTTGCTGGAGCGGAAAGACAGTCGCCACCGTCTCTATTCCCGGGATCGTCCGCCGGATAACATCCGGCATTGGCGGTACCACTACAGGCTCCTTCTTCTCCGCCTTTGCCCCCCCTTGGCCCACACGGTATATCCTGCCGGCATCGGGATGGAATTTATCGAAGCTGAACTCGTAGCCGGCCACCAGCCAGATGACGATGCAACCGCAAATGCCGAGCGCAAGGCTGCAAATATTAATAAAGGCATAAAGCCTGTTTCGCGTAAGAATGCGCCAGGCAATGCGGAAATAACTCTTTAGCATGAGCTCCGGTTTCGCTGCAGACCACGAAAGACGTACCGTTCTGCAAGGGTTTAATTCCCAGCATTTTGTGCCGGGCCATCAGCCGCAGCTGTCCGTTTTCGATACAAAATGTGTCCGGTCACCTGTCAAAAAAAATCATGGTAATATTTTGAACGTACGTTTTTTTACGTACCTT
>DASYSV010000461.1:0-2548 GCA_036010185.1 Puia sp. | reverse complement strand
AAGAGATACGGAGCGCTATAATCGCTGAGGAACAGGCTTCGATAGCCATCCCCGATGAAATTCTTATCGTATCCGAATGTCCAGTCGAAATATTTCCAGGTGTTGAAATAGATGGAGGCGCGGTTATCATAATAGTCGTAGCCGGTGGTATGAAAGTGTTTGAAATAACCGGCGCCGGGCATGGCATCTTCCTGGACGGCGCGTTGCTGAAAATACGAGGGGCCCCGTTCCTGGTTATCGGTGAGATAGACATTAAACCCGATCTTGTTCGCGATCATTCCCCTGAAAGTGGCGCCCTTGGTATTCAAAAAGACGCGGGAATGGTTGCCGCTTTCGATCGATTGCGTCTCCTGGATGACGGGATCCAGCGCCAGGAAGAAGTCTTTGTCCTGAACGAGAAAAAAGATCGCCTTGTTCTTATAAAAAGTATTGAACCAGGGTCTCTTGCTCCTGAAACTGTCCGTCCCGCCCCGCACCCACTCCGGGTTATTCATCAGCAGGGAAGCCAGGGTAGCCCGGTCTACTGACGACAGATGGTACAGTTCGTCATAGGGATAGAATTTATCCAGGCTATCGGCCATTTCGGACATCCGGACGGCCAGTTTACGGCTGATGGGCTTGTCCGTACTGAAATTGAGCTCGGGATTGGTCTGCTGAAGGATCTCCAGCCTGTCCAGAAAATGTTCAAATTTAGAACCCTGCGGAAGATACCCGCTTTGTGCATGGATCGTCGCCGGCACCAAGGCAACCAACAGCATCTGCAAAAATCTCCTGAGTACTTCGGGGGTTTTAATAAATTGCGTCATAAAGCGAGGCAGTTCAGTATGCGTAATTATCTGATCAAGAACATATTCATCGTTAACGAAGGTAGGATAACCACCGGAGATTTGCTGCTCAAAAACGGGCGGATCGAGAAAATAGGCACCGGTCTTCAACCTTCCTTCGCCGTAACGGAGATCAACGGGGAAGGCAAATATTTATTGCCCGGCGCTATCGATGACCAGGTCCATTTTCGTGAACCGGGTCTAACCCATAAGGCTACCATCTATACCGAGGCCAGGGCGGCGGTGGCAGGCGGCATCACCTCTTTCATGGAAATGCCCAATACCATTCCGCCGGCTTTTACCCACGGGCTGCTCGAACAGAAATATGCTATCGGTGCGAGCCACTCGCTGGCGAACTACTCCTTCTATATGGGCACCTCGAATGACAATGCGGAGGAGGCCCTGCGTACCAATCAGCGGAAAAAGGATGTCTGCGGAATCAAGATATTCATGGGTTCGTCCACGGGGAACTTGCTGGTGGATAATTACCTGACCCTGGACCGGCTGTTCCGCGAGTCTGAGGTGCTTATCGCTACCCATTGTGAAGAGGAGAAGATCATCCGGCGCAATCTCGAACGTTTGCGTGCCGAAGGCCGGGAATTGGTACCGTCGGATCATCCGCTGATCCGGGATGAAGAAGCTTGTTTCGAATCGTCGCTGACCGCGATACAGTTCGCGCAGAAACACAACAGCAGGCTCCATGTCTTTCATCTTTCCACAGCAAAGGAGATGGCACTTTTCGGAAACATGATACCCCTGGCGGACAAACGGATCACGGCGGAGGTTTGCGTACATCATCTCCATTTTACGAGTGACGACTATCCACGGTTGGGGAACAGGATCAAATGCAATCCCGCCATAAAGGCTCCTCAAAACCGGGAAGCGTTGTGGCAGGCGCTGCTGGATGACCGTCTCGATCTGATAGCTACGGATCATGCGCCGCATACTCTGGCGGAGAAAGAGGTCCCCTATGAAAAAGCTCATGCCGGGTTACCACTCGTTCAGCATTCGCTGCTGTTGATGCTTCACTATGTCCGGTTGGGGAAGATCAGTCTTGAAAAGGTGGTGGAAAAAATGAGTCATGCGGTGGCCACCTGTTTTCAGATAGCAGAGAGGGGTTATATACGGGAAGGTTATTATGCCGACGTGGTCATCGTGGATCAGGACCAGCCTTCGGTGGTGCGACCGGACAATATCCTTTACAAATGCGGCTGGAGCCCATTGGAAGGCTTTGAATTCCCTGCAACGGTGACCCATACCTTCGTGAACGGGCATCTCGTTTATGGAAATGGGAGCTTCGATGAATCTCAAAAGGGTCTGCGGTTGCGGTTCGACCGGTAAGATCACAGCACTCATACCATGGAAATCGATAATATAACGTACGAAGACCTGTCTCTCTTCAGCAAAGAGGAGGAGTACTCGATCTTTCACAAACTGGACTTTACCCGGACACGGGGAGGCAGGGATGTCCTGCTGAAATATTTCAACGATCCATTCAGTAAGCTGGAATCCATCCGGGCGACCCAATCCATCCTGGGTCTTATCCTGGAAAAGCTGGATGAATGGCCGTCTTCCATAAGCAATGGGACCATCATGGTCATGGACCGATTTTACGAAACGGCGATCGACGATATCCCGCATGGGCAGAACCTGCCCGCGGCGCTTTCCTATAAGATCTTTCACACCGCCGATTTTGCGCTTGTGAGATATTCGGTGGGGCATTT
>DASYSV010000370.1:0-6004 GCA_036010185.1 Puia sp. | reverse complement strand
TTTTTTAACAGTTCGCCGAGGTCCGGTACTGCTTCGACTCCGGGCCTGGGTTCAAACTGACTCAGATTTGCCGTTCTTTTCACCCTCCCGCCGCTAAGATTCCGCGTCCCCGCTCCGCTGCTATACTTCCGCGCCCCCGACCCGCCTATCCCAATTTTTTGCCCATCTGGCGCCACCACACTATCTTGTACAAAATTGACTCCTATGGCGCGCAATACTTCAAACCTGACCTTCCTCCGCCTTTTCGCGGCCCTCGCACTTATCCTTCCCCTCACCTCGCTTGCCCAGACCGTCGCACCCGCGACGGACAAAGGTGTAAAATTCGAAGACAACCTTTCCTGGTCCGCCATTCGGGCCAAAGCCAAAGCGGAGAACAAATATATCTTCATGGATTGCTACACCACCTGGTGCGGCCCCTGCAAATACATGGCTAAGACAATTTTCCCGCAGGAGGAAACAGGCGCCTTCTTCAACGATAAATTCATTTGCGTAGGCGTTCAGCTCGACACCACCGCCAAAGACGACGATCATGTAAAGTCCTGGTATGCCGACGGACATGCTATTGCCGAAGAATTCGACGTCCGCGCCTATCCCACCTACCTGATCTTTTCACCCGACGGCAAACCCCTGCATCGCCTGGTGGGTTCGAGCGCCACGGCTCAAAAATTCATCAGCCACATGCAGTCCACCTTCGACTCGACTCTCCAGTATTATACCCAGCTGCAGGAATACCGCGATGGCCGCCGCGACAGCGCCTTCCTCTTCCGGACAGCGAAAATGTGCGCCAACGTGTACGATCTGAAGACAGGCCATGAAGTCGCCGATGCCTATTTCGCAACCCAGGGTGATCCCTATTCGCGTGGCGTACTCGAACTCACGCTCCAATTTACCCAAAGTACAAAGGACAAAGGCTTTCCCGTCATCGTCAACCATCCCGACAAAGTGGATGCCGTCATGGGTAACGGCGCGGCCGAAGAGGCGATGTTTGGCATCTTCTACAGATCGACCATCTACCCCGCCATCCGCAAGGCGGGCTCCGGCACTCCCGACTGGAAAGCGATCCGCAAATCGATCGCTGCCGAATTCCCTTCCATAGCCGGAGAGATGACGGAAAAAGCCCAATTGGTGTACTACCAACAGAAAAAGGACTGGCCGCATTTCCAGACCAGCGTCGTTAGCTATATGCAGAAATACGGCGCGCATGTCAACGCCGGCGACCTCAACAATTTCGCCTGGACCGTATTCCAGAACTGTCCCGACATGACTTGTGTCAGCGAAGCCCTCGAATGGAGCAAACGGTCTTTCGAAGACAAACCCAACTCCATGTTCATGGATACCTATGCCAACATCCTCTATAAGATGGGTAAAAAGGACGACGCCATCGTTTGGGAGCAGAAGGCCATCGACATCGCCGATGAGGGCAGCAAAGCCGACATGCAGGCTACACTGGAGAAGATGAAGAAAGGCGAGAAGACCTGGGACTAATCAGCAAGCAACCATACTTCCATCTGCCCCGGCCCCCGGTTATTCCAGGAATAATAAGGTATGGCCAATGCCTCACTCTTCTTGCCATTGGCGGATGTAGCCCATCGGATCACATTGACACCTCCGGGAAAATGCGGCTCATATTGCACAGTGAACAGCCCCTCCGGCCGAACCGACATACTTTGCACCGGCTGCGAATTATCCACCGACTCGATACAATAGACCAGTGGTCCATACTGGAGCGAAGATCTTCCCGAGTCGGCCTTTACAAACGGATTAGCCTCGATCATCCTCACCTTCATGGGAAATCGAAGATCAACCCTGTCTCCCTTCTTCCATTTTCGTGCTAGCACGGCATATCCCTGCTCCAGCTTATAATCCGCTTTCCCGCCATTGATATACAATTCCGGCCGCTGATCACCCTGGTTTGCATACGCATAAAGTCCTCCCGGAACCGGCCTGTCCAGCCACCCCGGTATGCGGATATGCAATTCGAAATTTGTCTCCTTTTCAGGACTGACCTGCAATTCAACCGCGCCATCCCAAGGATATCGGGTATGCTGGGTTATCCCGAGCGTGTCCGCGCCCATCGGTATAGACGCGGAATCCTGAATGAAGAGGTTCACCCATATAGCTTTGGACGAGGCGCCATAAATATACCCTCCCAACGAAGCCAGCAGCCTGGCAATATTCGACGGACAGCAGGCGGTCCCGAACCATTCCTTCCGGGTCACATCACCCGAAGATGCCAGCGGGTTGCCATAAAAGAAGTGATCACCGCTAAGCGAGATCCCATCCAGGGCCGCGTTATACAACGACCGTTCCAATACATCCGCATATTTAGCGTCCCCGCTAAGACTATTCATCCGTTGATTCCAGAATACCATTCCTACCGAAGCGCAGGTTTCGCAATACGCGTCGCGGTTCGGAAGATGATAAGGAAGCCCGAATCCTTCATTGCTTTCTTCGGCTCCGATACCCCCCGTTATATAAAGATTCCTGCCTACTACATCCTCCCACACGGATTCCAGCGCTGCCCAATAGGAGCTGTCACCGGTGGCGGATTCCACATCCGCGGCTCCCGAATACAGATACATCGCCCTTACGGCATGGCCTTCGATCGTGCGCTGAGCCTTCACCGGTACATCGTCCTGGCAATAGCCCGGCTTCTTCCAATCGTCCCAGATCACCCCCTTGCCATAGCCACGTCCGCGTTGATCCAGGAACCATTCGCTCAGTTTGAGATAGGAGACATTATGCGTGAGATGATACAACTTGACGAGAGCCAGCTCGATCTCCTCATGGCCCGAAACCCAATGCCTGTTGCTCAACCTGAACGTCCGATCCATATGATCGGCCATACGGATACCCACCTCGAGGAGCTTACGTTTGCCGGTAGCCTTATAATACGCGATGCCCGCCTCGATCAGGTGGCCGGCGCAAAAATCCTCGTGCTTCTCCATATCGGTCCAGCGATGATCGATACCCGTCAGCGTGTAATACGTATTGATATAACCGTCAGACAGCTGCGCAGCGGCAATCTTGTCGATCCACTCATCGGCCGTCCTCTCCAGGGCGGAGTCCCTGCCCATATGCAATACGTACCCGATGGCTTCCAAGGCCTTGTAGACGTCCGAGTCATCATAATATTTCCCTTCATGCTGTCCTTTTCTCATCGCCGCTTTTTCAAAATTGCGGATCCTGCCCGTCTTTGTTTCCGTATATTCGATACAGGCCCTCAGCGTCACCGTGCGCAAACGATCCAGAATAGGACTCCAGAACGAATCGTCGATTCTAACCTGTGCAAAATCCACCGGCTCGAACTTCCCGGTAGATGGCTGCCCCGCGACGCTCATCGCAGACCAGCAAACCACCGCCGGCAGCAAAATTTTTTTTATCATCTTTTCGCAATTTTTTTAAGCCTACTCAAACCGCACCCCCGACACGTATTGGTTTTCCACCAGATGCGCGTCTTTCATGGAGGTTACCCTCTTTCCCATGACCCAGAACCCGCGGATCTCGACATCACTTACGCCAAATTCAGGGGTCCTCCCCAGGATCTGCGAAGATACCCCATCCAGCGAAAACGGGATCGTGATGCCATCGATCAGGACATGGGAGATGCTGCACCGGCCCACGCAATCCCGCCAGCTGTGATCCGTTATCTCGAAATCGATGATCCGTGGTTCTTCATTCCCCTGAAAGACCACCTTTTCCACCCGGATATCCCTGAAGACGATATTCCGTATCGCGGCGCTGTCAAATCCGCTGATGACGATCGCCCGCTTGCATTGAACGATGTCGATATGGTTGAATTCGATGTCGTCTATCAAGGGTGTCCTTGTTTCTGTCCCGATCTTCGCGGCGGCCGAGTTGCTCAACCCGATCACCCGGTCAAAACGGATATGCGCGGGATTGTAGCTCGCCCGCGTTTCCAATCCTTTTACGACAATATTGTCATCACCCGTCATCATCATGACATTGTACACGTCTCCGCCGGTGGATGAGTCGAAATCGATGCCGTCGGTATTCACCCAATTGCGCTCCGGACGGTCATTGAGGATCTTGATGTCCCGCATCCGGATGTTGCTGCACCGGAAGATACGGGTATTCCAGAAACAGGGATCTCTCAGCTGTACGCCTTCGATATTGATCCCCTTGCAATCGGAAAGATACAACAGATACAATCCCTTGCCGCCGTTCCTCCTCAGTCCATCCCAACCGGCTCCATCGATCGCGCCGCGACCCGAGATAGAGACGCCCGATATATGATCCATTCGGATAAGACTCTCCCGGTAGTCGCGCGGGTCTGTACTACCCTTGATCAGCGCGCCATCATCCAAATACAACGAAACATGATTCCGCATATTCAGTTGCCCGGTTCGATAAAGCCCCGCGGGGAAATACAGAGTTGATGGACGTCCCAGCGCAGAAAGTGAGTCGAGTATCTTTTGCAGTCGCTCCGTCTGAAGATCGCCCCCCGAGCCGCTTACACCAAGCGTGGATACATCGATCGCATGACGGCCGCCCCCGCCGGACTCCGGCAGCTCAGCCGCCACAAAAAGGTATTGAAGATCGTTTATCTTCACCACAAAATATTGCGGCCGGTCGAGACGGATCACCAGGTTGTTCCCCCGGGTACTCGCATGGATCTGCGGTCCAGCCGTGCTTACCGAATAGGTCGAGATCTTTTCGTGGCAGGCTATCTCTACCTGTGCCGGCCCATCGAATGCAAAACTGGTAAAATGAACGGGCACATCAAACTTTTTGATCTTTTCCACGAACATCGGCTGCTCATTGACGCTGACTTCATAATCGGGACTACTCTGCGCCCCCGGTAAATGTCGGTAACCATGCACCTTCTCCGCTTCACCATCCGCCCGAATGTCGCGGATCACCGCGCCCGGACAATGATCCAACCGTATCGTCGCGGGCCGATCCTGGATTTTCAATTCTAAATTGATCAGGCTAAGATCATGGACAAATTCGCAGTCCCCTGCATCGTCCGCATCCATGAATACATTTTCGAGCGTGATCCCATCCACCGGCGCCTCCGGTAATCCATGGATCGAGATCGCATGCTTCACATGACGGCCGATAATATTGAAATACCGGATATTCCTGAAGAAGGGCGTTTCCACGGTCACTGGCCGGAAGGCCGTATCATGTCCGTCATAGTACATATCGATCGAGATACCCTCCGAGACGCTGTCCATAATGATATCATCCGCGATCAATCCTTCCACGACGCCGCCCCTGCCTCGCTCCGTTTTTACACGCAGACCGCGCAGGGTCCCATGAAAAACGCATCCAGTGACCGTTACGTTCTTTACGCCCCCCGACATTTCACTCCCGATGCCGACCGCACTCCGGCCATGCGCAAACGTGCAATTCGAAATGACCACATTTTGACAGGGAATGCCTTTGGCCCTGCCCGAGGCGTTATAACCCGATTTGATCGCGATACAATCATCGCCGCAGTCAATATAACAACCGGTGATCCTTACGTCGGAACAAGACTCCGGATCAATACCGTCCGTATTCGGCGAATCATAAGGTTGGATGATCCTCACCCCATGGATGTCCACGTCCTTGCAGTAAATGGGATGGATCGTCCAGGAAGGAGAATTGGTGATCGTCACGCCGGAGATCTCCACATTCCGGCACCTGTAAAGATCGATCATTTTGGGCCTGCCCCATTGTAAAAGACTTCCCGGCGGATTCTCGGGTTCGCGTTCCACCAAATGAAACTTCTTTCGCATTTCCATGGTCTGCCGCGCCGCATCCCACCAGACCTTTCCCTGTCCATCGAGCCTGCCCCTGCCGGTTATCGTGATATCTTCGAGATCGAATCCTGTGAACAGGGACGCATACACTTTCCTGTCCAATCCTTCCCAACTGCCGTCCATAGCAGGCGTATGGCGGATGTCGGTCTGGAACAAAAGTACGGCCCCCGGGTCGATCTCGATCGTCAGATGACTCCGCAGAAATAGCGGGCCCGTCAGGTACCGGCCCGCGG
>DASYSV010000405.1:0-6999 GCA_036010185.1 Puia sp. | reverse complement strand
CTTTACCGAACAGGATCTGGACGCCGACCTCACCGGCGCCGATCTGTACGAGGCTGGCGGAAGAAAAACCCAGCAGGGCGATGAGAAAACCGACCAGCTTGAGAGGGTTACCGTAACGTTTAAAGGAATCGGTCCTGCGGGCTGTGACGAACCCGGCGATTAAAAGGAGGATACCGAAGATCAGAAGGAACATATGGTTGAGTTTAGGATGTAAAGCTATGGCGGAAAGGGGGTGCATACACGTTATTTGTGTATGAGCGGCGGGGGTCGCCGGAGTGCGGTTGCCCAATAACTGATTATGACACAATCGCTCATAACGGAAATGCAACCGCGTTTCACGCGGCGGCGGAGGCTGTTATCTGGTAAGGTGCATGGAATTTTCGAGCAATAGCTGAAAATCGTCCGGGTTATTGATGATGACGTTGTGTTCTCTCGGGCTGTGGACGAAGAGGATGTTGTTGTTTTTGAGGATAGCGGGGTTTACCGCGTTTTCTTCGACTAACCGGAAAGGCCAGCCTTTTTCTTTTAGACGAAGCATCATCGTGTCGCTGACCTCATCGGTACCGCCGCCCTTGTTGGTGAACCAGTGTACGAAGTGATGTTGCGCCCTGTCTTTACCTATCCAGTCCATGAATGAGGGTACATGGCTGTAGAGTGCGTCGAAGAGGAAGACTTCATCGACCGGTTGGTCGCCGTAATCGAGGAGATTGGAGATGACGAGGAAGGCGCCGCTGTGGCCGCCGACCGTAATGTGGCCGGGTTCGGCGTTCGATGTGGCGAGATGCTGTTTTTTTAGTTGGTCCATGACGTCTTGTACGAGGAGACGGAACATGCCTTTCTGGTTCATTTTGCCGCCGTAGCTGTCGGCGACGTTCTTTCCGGCCTCGGGGAGGACAAGAATGGCATTGACCTTCGATGCTGCGAATTGGCGGGCGAGGCCGTAAAACTGCAAAGCGGTATCGATGTTGTTGTGCCAGCCGTGGTACCAGAAGACGAGGTCTATGTTTTTTTGTGGATGGAAATTTTTGGGAACGACGAGGATGACGGAGGAATCGTCGTAGTGCCCGGCTTTCGGCTGGAAGATATGGTCGCCGTCGAGGTGTCCGTTGTCCCTGGCGGTGTCAGGAAAGCTGTTGTGCGGAGAGGTCATGCGGATGAGACGGTAGCCGGGATCGGCGGCCAGGAAGAAAAAAGGAAGGGCGAAGAATAATAGGTATTTCATGCCGGGAAAAATAGGGAAAATTGCCGAAGGGATTTAAATTTTGTGTAGATTGAATGCGTATGAAACGTCGCAAGGCTATAAAGGACCTATTGGTTGCGTCTGGCGGGGCTCTCGCGTTGCCGTGGTGGATGGAGGGTTGCCGGACGGGTGAGAAAGGTGTGGGCGTGCTGCCGGTGGTAGTGGATACTATCGTGCCCGGTGCCGTGGAATTGGGTGTCGACCGGTATGTGGACCGGATGATCGCGGATTGTTATGAGCAGCCGGTGCAGGAGAATGTGCGGAAACAGCTGGCGGCATTGGAGGGGAAGGGGTTTGTTTCCGCGTCGAAACAGCAGCGGGAGGCGATGTTGTTGGAGTTGACAGAGAAGGATGAGAAAGATTTCTTTGCGGTCATCAAGAGCGAGACCATCCGCGGGTATACGACCTCGCAGAAAGTAATGGAAGAATATTTTCACTATAAAGTCGCACCCGGCGTCTACTCCGGGTGTGTACCCGTACACGCATAATTGCATGAATTACGATGCCATTGTCATAGGATCGGGCGCCAGCGGAGGATGGGCGGCGAAAGAGCTTTGCGAAAAGGGGCTTAAGGTGTTGGTATTGGAGAGGGGTCGCGATGTCCGGCATATTAAGGACTATCCGACGGCGTCGAAAGGGCCTTGGGAATTCCCGCATCGCGGGACCGTGCCATTGGTGGAGCGTGCCGCTTACCAGGGTTCTGCCTTCGTCCGCGAGGAGACCTTGCATTGGGCGTTGCCGGCGGATGAGCAGCCCTTCATCCAGGAGAAACCTTTTCGTTGGGTCCGGGGATATCATACGGGCGGCAAATCATTGTTATGGGCCAGACAGACGCAGCGGTGGAGCGATTACGATTTCGAGGGGCCGGGCCGGGATGGGTTTGCCGTAGACTGGCCGATACGGTACAGGGACCTGGAGCCGTGGTATACTTATGTGGAGAAATTTGCAGGTATCGCGGGGAACCGGGATGGACTGGCGGAGCTACCGGACAGCGTGGTCATGCCGGGTTTTGAGATGAGCTGTGTGGAGCAGTATTTTAAAGAGAGCCTTGCAGCGCATTACTCCGACCGGCATTTGATACAGGCGCGATGCGCGCATTTGACGGACCCGCAGCCCGTGCACCTTGCGCAGGGAAGGGTCAAGTGTCAGAATCAGAACATGTGTGTTCGGGGATGTGTATTCGGCGGATATTTCAGCAGCAATGCCTCGACGCTGCCCTGGGCCATGAAGACAGGCAATATGACGCTCAGGCCGCATTCGGTGGTGCATTCTATTATCTACGATGATAAAAAAGGGAAGGCTACCGGGGTTAGGGTGATCGACGCAGAGACGAAACAGACGCTCGAGTTCTTTGCGCCACTGATCTTCGTCAATGCATCGACGCTGAATTCGAATGCTATCCTGCTGAATTCGATTTCGGGACGATTCCCGAATGGTCTTGGAAATGACAACGGCCTGCTCGGCAAATTCGTTTCCTGTCATAATTATCGCGGTAAAGGATCGGCAAGTTTCGACGGGTTCAGAGACAGGATGGTGGACGGCCGTAATCCCAGCAATAGCTATATGCCGCGGTTCAGGAATCTGCGCAAACAGGATTCCGGATTTTTGCGGGGATATGCGATCGGCATCGGCGGGGGACGGGGCCCTGCGACGGACACGAGTGGAATCGGGGATGCATTGAAAGAGCGTTTGCTGCATCCTCCGCTGGGGGATTGGTATATCAGCAGTTGGATGATGGGGGAAAGCGTGCCGGTGGAGAAGAATCATGTGCGGTTGAGTAAGGATCTACAAGATAAATATGGCATTCCTCAGTTGATCGTTTCGGTGGAGTGGGGTGACAATGACGATAAAATGGTCGCAGATTATATTCAGCAGATGGGAGAAATGTTCGAGAAGGCCGGCTTTAAGCATATCGATGTACATGATTCGAAGGCGCCGCCGGGCAGCGACATCCATGAGATGGGTGGCGTGAGGATGGGGCATGATCCGAAGACATCTTTATTGAATAAATGGAACCAGCTGCATCACTGTCCGAATGTGTTCGTGACGGACGGGGCGTGTATGACGTCGACCAGCTGTCAGAATCCGACGCTGACCTATATGGCGTTGACGGCGCGGGCGGCGGCGCATGCGGTGGAGGAATTAAAAAAAGGAAACTTATGAATAGAGGATTGTCAGCGGGGCGAGGGCGCGTGAGGGCCGGATTGTTAGCGGGAGCATTGTTGTTGGCGGGCGGTGCGGTATTGGCGCAGGGGCGGCCGTTATATACGTCGCCGCTGGGTGTGGAGGCCTATACCTACCGGAACAGCTGGCCGAGGGGTGTAGTTCAGACATTGGACACGATCAAGATGCTGGGTTTTACCGAGCTGGAGGGTGGCGGAGGCCGGATGGATCCGCGGGAATTCAGGAAACTGTGTGATGAGCGCGGGATCAGGATTCCCTCGATAGGCGCCGACTATAATAAGCTGCTTCGGGCGGCGGATTCGGTGATCGATCAGGCGAAGATCCTGGGCGCCAAATATGTGATGTGTGCGTGGATACCGCATAAGGACGGGGTGCTGACCTTCGACGATGCGCGGCGGGCGGTGGATGACTTCAATAAGGTGGGGAAGGTATTGAGCGAGCATGGATTGATCTTTTGCTATCATGCGCATGGGTATGAATTTCAGCCGTATGAAGGCGGGACGCTGCTGGATTATATCGTGACTCATACGGATCCGAAATATGTGTCTTTCGAGATGGATATATTCTGGATATCGTTTGGCGGCGGGGATCCTGTGGGACTGATGAAAAAATACGGATCGCGGTGGAAGCTGATGCATTTGAAGGATCTGCGGAAGGGTGCGCCGAAGAATCTGACGGGATTGACGGGGCCGGAGAATGATGTGCCGTTGGGACAGGGGGAGGAAGACATCCCGGCGGTGTTGCGCGAGGCGAAGAGGATCGGGATCACGCATTTTTTTATCGAGGATGAAAGCGTCGACCCGACCGTGCCCGTACCGCAGAGTATCGCGTATCTGAAGAGCCTGAGGGACTGAGAGAGCGTGAGGGGCTGAGAGCACTGGGAACGCTGGAAGGACTGAGAGAGCGTGGGGGCTGAGAGCCCGAGGGACTGGGAACGCTGGAAGGACTGAGAGAGCGTGGGGGACTTGGTCGATTACGACAACGTTGTAGTGAATATTTAATGTTAAAATGACAGTAATCGCGTAATTTTATATTTACGATTACTGCTATATGAGAGTGACCAATCGACTGTTTAGGGCTCATGTGTTGGGCGGGGGGCGATCTGCCGCGGAGAGTTTGCATACGAAGCTGTTCTTCCTTCTTTTATTAGTGGTGCCGACGTGGCTGTACGCGGGTGAGAATCCGCGGGTTAAGTATTTGGGTATCGAGCAGGGGCTATCGAACAACGCCGTGACCTGTATGTGCAGGGACGGGAAGGGCTTTATGTGGTTTGGAACGTATGACGGACTCAACAGGTATGACGGATATGGATTTACGGTCTACAGGAATATCATCGGGGACTCCACGAGCCTGATCTGTAATAATATCGCAAGTCTCGTCGCGGACAGCCATGATAATATATGGGTCAGCAGTCAGAAAGGCATCAGTATCCTGGACATTGTGTCGGGAAGGTTCGCGGTCCCTTCTTATCTGTCCTGCGACGGCAGAGGTGTCGTGAAAGTGCGGGATAATGTTCATATGGTCAAGCCGATAGGTTCACGGTATATCCTCGCGGGCTCACACAGTAAGGGGCTGATCGTATTCGAGGGAGGATCGAGGATCGGACGACAGCTGCAGTTGGAGGGATCAGGCGGGGATTATGATGTTTTTTCCATCGAGAACGATCCCGGTTCCGGACGGGTATGGGTGTTTATCGAGGGAAAGGGATTGTATGGTCTGGACCTGGGGGCTATGAAATTGTCACTGGTGAGTGGGGCGATCAAAGAGGCTTTTTGTCTCAGGGTCGATAATAAGGGCAGGTTGTGGGTTGGCACGGATGAAGGACTTTTCACGTTTGACAAGGTGAAGAATGTTTATTCGGATAATTATCTGCCGGAGAAGAGCCGGGTTGTGGATATAGATGTCAACCGGCAAAACGATCTCTGTCTCGGTACCGATGGCACGGGTGTATGGCGGCTCCCGGATGGAGCGAGGACGGCTATCCCATTGGTGTCTCCCGGCGGAAGCCCCCTGGTGAACAGCAATGCCGTCTATGCGGTGCTGGAAGATGACGACGGGCGGAAATGGATAGGGACGCTTCGCGGTGGGATCAACGTCATCGAGCCGAGGACGAGCTCATTCCGGACCATTGTCTATGATCCTCCCGGCCGGAAAAATATCGTCAACAATTTCATCCTTTCTTTTTGTGAAGATGCCGACCATAGCATCTGGATCGGCACGGACGGGGCCGGATTGAGGTGCTGGAACCGAAAGACCAATCAATTCCGGGAGTATGTCAATGATCCCGCGGACAAAGGATCGATCAACAGTAATTTTATAACGGGGATCCTGCGGGATGACCAGGACGAGCTATGGGTGTCGACCTGGTTCGGAGGTATCAACCGGCTTGATCGGCGGACGGGTAAATTCGAGCATTTCGTTTGTTTCAACCCGGTGAAAGGGGAGGAGGAAAAACATATCTGGACGATGATCGAGGACCGTCTGCACAGGATATGGGCAAGCGCCACCAATGACGGCGCCCTTTACCAGCTCGACCGGAAGACGGGTCGGTTTGTCCTGTTCGACTCCCGGATACAGAGTCTCCAGGCCCTGATCGAAGACCGAGAGGGAAATTTATGGGGAGGCAATTACACCCAACTCATCCGGATCGACCCCGTGGGCCGGCATCACCGTATCTATCCGCTGGGCTATACGATACGTTCCATACATGAAGACAGATCGGGGAGATTGTGGGTGGGCACCCAGGAAGGGGGTCTGCTGTTATTCGATCCTGCAACGGGGGAGTACAAACGCTACACGACCACCGATGGTCTTCCAAGCAACACCATTCTCCGCATATTGGAAGACAGCCATGGAAACTTATGGATGAGCACGTATAACGGATTATCCGAACGGCTTTGCGCCGATGGGAAGTTCAGGAATTTTTCCCCTTCCGACGGATTGCAAAGCACGCAATTCAGCTTCAATGCGTCGATCGCATTGTCTACGGGCGAGTTCCTGTTCGGAGGTATCAAGGGGTTCAATCTTTTTTTTCCCGACAGTGTCTTACAGCGTGCGCCGATGCCACCCGTCTATCTCACGCAGGTGCGGATACAGAATGATCCTGTGCAGGGCGATTCCAAATATGTATCCGAACTGAATGGCGGAGCCATCCGCCAATTGACGGTCCCGTTCAACAAGGCCACCTTGTCGCTGGATTTCACGGCGCTGGAATACGATGGGACGGATAAAATCAACTATAGTTATTGTCTCGCGAACTGGGATAAGGGTTGGAACGATGCGAAAGGAAGCCGGACGGCGAATTATTCGAGTCTGCGGGAAGGCACTTATTTCTTCCTGGTGCGGGTAAGCCATGCCGACGGCATCTGGAGCAGACAAAAGGATATGCTTTGCGTAATCGTATTGCCGCCGTGGTATCGTACCTGGTGGGCCTATCTTCTGGCCGGGTTGTTAGCCGGGGGCCTGGTCGTTCTTTATGTGCGATATACGCGCAGCAAACTGCGTTTGAAATACGAGATCAGACTGGCGCAGCTGGAGACCGAAAAGGAAAAAGAGCTGATCGAGCGGAAGTTGTC
>DASYSV010000367.1:0-6528 GCA_036010185.1 Puia sp. | reverse complement strand
CAGCGACGTCTCGCTCACCAAACCCGTAATACCCCGCATACCCTGGTATATCTGTGAAAGCGTTACCTCTCCGATCGTTTTCGCACCATGCTCCTTCAACAACTCTTTTATTTCAGCAGCCAGTCCATCGGCCTTGGATTTGAACCTTTCTTTAATCGATGCCATTATGCCTTGTTTATGCGTTAAAGTTACTGTTCAGAACGTTGTATTGCAAATGAATTCTTTCTTACCTTCTACTTCGGCGCCCTCTTCCCGCTCCTTCCTCCGCCTCGCCTGATCGCAGATTCTACTTCGGCGCTTTCGCATACAAAATACCCGCCACCCCACTGAAGATGATATTCGGCAACCACGCCGCCAGTATCGGCGGCAAATTTCCCTTCGTCGAAAAGGTCACGGAGAACTTATCCATAACCACAAAGATCGCCGCCAGCACGATCCCTATCGCCAGATGCAATCCACTTCCACCCCTCACCTTCCTGCACGCCATAACGGCGCCGATCAATGCCATAATGATCACTGAGAATGGAGTGGCATCCCGGTGGTAAAGCTCCACTTTGAAAGTATTGAGCCCCTCGGCTCCACGCACCTCCTCCATATGAACGAACTGCTTCAGCTCCGGCGTCGTCAGCTTGTCCTTGAGATAATCGTCGCGCCGCAGCTCCTTTGGCTGCACATTCAGGTTCACATGCAGACTGTCCATTTTCTTCAGGGTCTCCTTCACCCCGTCGATCGTCCGCTCTACCACCGTCGTCAGCTTCCAGTCCTTTTTCTGAGGGTCCCAACGCACCGTTTCCGCACGTACGTTATAAGTCACTTTGTTCCCCTTCAGGTGCTGCAGGAAAAAGCTGCTTGCCGTCTTGTTCGCAGTATCGTAATATTTGAACCCGACAAAGGTATTCGGGTCCACCCGCAGATAATAGTTGTTGTTGCGGTAAGGATCGCTATTGTAGCTGCTGTTCCGGTCTACATAGACCAGCTGGAAATCGGTCCGTATCTCATTGGCCTTCGGCACCCAATACTGACTCGCCAGCCAGAAGATCAGCGACAGGAATATGGCGCCCACCATATACGGCCGCAACATCCGGTTGTATTTGACACCCCCCGCCAGAATGGCGACGAACTCCGACCGGCCGGCCATCTTGCTCGTGAAATAGATCACCGCGATAAACACCATCAGCGGATAGATCATCGACATAATAAACGGTATGAAGCCTATATAATACGCCGTGATCAACTGCCGCGCCGTAAGACCCGACCTGACGAAATCATCCGCCTTCTCGCTCGTGTCGATTACCACCGCGATCACCGTCACGATCAGCATCGTGAACAGGAAGGTCCCCAAAAACTTCTTCAGTATGTAATTATCGATCAGTTTGAACATAGGTTCCGTGTATTTCGCCCGGTGGCCGCAAATTTACAACCTTTGTCGCAACACCTCGCACTGCTCCCTCTTCCATCCCTCAAAATCACCCTGCAGGATATGCCTCCGGGCCTCCCCCACCAGCCATAGATAAAATGTTAAATTATGGACGCTGGCTATTGTCAATGCCAGTATCTCCTTCGCTTTTACCAAGTGCCGCAGATAGGCCTTGGTGTAATAGGCACTGAAGTTGGACCCGATCCCCTCATCTATGGGCGAATAATCGAACTCCCATTTCTTATTGTCGATATTGATCACCCCCCGGGAAGTAAACAACATCGCATTCCTTCCATTCCTTGTCGGCATCACACAGTCGAACATATCCACACCCAGACCGATACACTCCAGGATATTCCACGGCGTTCCGACACCCATCAGGTACCTCGGCCGCTCTTCCGGCAAGGCCTCGCAACATGCCTGACAGATATCATACATCTGCTGCTCCGGCTCCCCCACACTCAACCCGCCGATGGCATTGCCCACTGCCCCCTTTGCCGCGATATACTCGCAAGACTGTTTTCGCAGGTCGGCATACACACCTCCCTGCACTATCGGGAAGAGATTTTGTGTATACCCATATTTGTCCGGCATCTCATGAAAACGCTCCCAGCACCGGTCCAGCCACCGGTGCGTCAACCGCATCGACTTTTCCACATACCCGTATTCGCTGGGATACGGCGTACATTCATCAAAGGCCATGACGATGTCGCCCCCGATGCTGCGTTGTATATCCATCACTTTCTCCGGGCTGAACAAATGCCGCGATCCGTCGATATGGGACTGGAACATTACGCCTTCCTCCGAGATCTTTCGGGTGCCCGCCAGCGAGAATACCTGGTATCCACCGCTATCCGTAAGTATACTCCTGTCCCACCCGTTCAATCGATGCAAGCCCCCCGCCCTTTCCAGGACCTCCAGCCCGGGCCGCAGATACAAATGGTAAGTGTTACCCAGTATGATCTGAGCCTTCACATCCTCCTTCAACTGCTGCTGTGTAAGGGCCTTTACGCTCCCGACCGTCCCCACAGGCATAAAAACAGGGGTCTCCAGTACCCCATGATCCGTAGTGACCCTGCCGGCGCGGGCCGCCGTCTGCGGGCAGTGCCCCTCTAACCTAAATTCCAAACTAGCCATAGTTGTCTAATGCCGCGCAATTTACGTATTTTCGCCCCATCGGCGCCGGCCAAGGCCGGCGCCCCCCTAGTAACCACTTATGGCAAAATTGTTCCTGAGTTTCCCCTGGCTCGAACTGTCGTTTATTGGCTTTTGCGTAATCACGCTGATACAATTATTCTATTACGGCTGGTTCTTCAAACGACTCGCCTTCTATTCTCCAAAAACGAAAGAACACAACCAACAACATCCCGTCAGCGTCATCATCTGCGCCCGCGATGAAGCCGCGCGTCTCGTCACACATCTTCCCGGCTCCCTCTCCCAACGCTATCCCAGCACCCACGAGATCATGGTCGTCAACCACAACAGCCAGGACGAGACCCGCTACCTCCTCGATGAGTTTAAAAAAACCTGGAAAGGTCTCCATATCGTCAATCTCGAACACGAAGCCAAAGGAATCCCCGGCAAGAAATATCCCCTGAGCATAGGCATCAAGGAAGCCCAGTACGAGATCATCCTCCTCACCGACGCCGATTGCATCCCCGCCACCGAATTCTGGATCCAGAAGATGCAGGACGCCTACTTCAACGGCATCGAAGTGGTGCTAGGCTATAGCCCCTATAAAAAGGCCCCCGGCATTCTCAACAAGATCATCCGCTTCGACACCTTCCATACCGCACTGCAATACCTGTCCTACGCGCTCGCGGGTAATCCCTACATGGGCGTCGGCCGTAACCTCAGCTATAAAAAGGACCTCTTCTTCCGCAATAAAGGATTCTCGGCCCTCAACCACGTGCCCGGCGGCGACGACGACCTCTTCATAAATAAGGTCGCCACCAGGACCAACACCGCCATCGTCGTCGACCCCGACACATTCACTGTGTCCGAGCCGAAAAAGACCTTCCCGGAATGGTTCCGCCAGAAAGCCCGGCATCATACCACCGCTAAATATTATAAGCCCCGGCATAAATTTCTCCTGGGCCTGTATTCCATCACACACCTCCTGTTCTATCCCCTGCTGATCGTGAGCCTCTTCTTCAACTGGCGCCTGACCCTTATCGCCTTCGGCAGCCGGTTCATCGTACAGGGGTTCATCTTTCACCGCACGATGCGCCGCCTCGGCGAAGAAGACCTCTTCCCCTGGTGGTGGGCACTGGATATCTGGATGTTCTTTTACTATATCATCTTCGCTTCTACCGTATGGAAAAAGCCTCGCCAGGCCTGGAAATAGTCCTGCAATATTTTGCAGATTTCTCGCCGGCGCAATTGCAACAGCTCACCGCGCTCGGCCCGCTGTACCGGGAATGGAACGCCATGATCAACCTCATTTCCCGCAAGGATATCGACAGCCTCTATGAAAAACATGTCCTTCATTCCCTCGCCATTGCTGCCGCATTCTCCTTCACACCCGGAATGCAGGTCATCGACATCGGCACCGGCGGCGGCTTCCCCGGCATCCCCCTCGCCATCTTCTTCCCCGAAACCCAATTCCATCTCGTAGACAGTATCGGAAAAAAGATCAAGGTCGTCGACGCAGTCAGAGATGCCATCGGTCTCACCAATGTCACTACACGACACGGCCGCGCCGAAGAAATTAAAGACCGTAAATTCGATGCAGCCGTCTCCCGCGCCGTCGCACCGCTCAAAGAACTCTGGAACTGGACCCGCCCCCTCCTGCGCAAATCCTCCCCATCAACCACCTCCTCCGGCGAAGCGCGGACCTCCGGTCTCATTTGTCTGAAAGGCGGCGATCTCGCCGCCGAGATCTCCGCCAGCGGCCTAAAACCCCGCATCATGGAGATCAATGAACTTTTCCCGCTCGACTATTTCAACGAAAAATACCTCCTGCAGGTAAATCCCTGACCCCGGGACGCCTGATAAGGCGAAGGCGCCGCCAGTCATATGAAAAAAAACTACCACAACGTGGTATTGATTTTTCCGCAAACCACCAGACCTTTGTCCTATGACTATATCTGTTTGTATTGTCGACGATAACAAGGACATCCGCTCCGCCCTCGAACAGATCATCCTCATGGCGGACGGCTATACCCTGGCCGGTTCCTACTCCGATGCAGAAGAAGCCCTGCAAAAGATTCCCGGCGCCAAGCCCAACATCGTCCTCATGGATATCAATCTCGGCGAAGGAGACAACGGCATAGACTGTGTACGCCAACTGAAGCCGCAATATCCCGATATCCTGTTTATGATGTGTACCGTCTATGAAGAAGATGAAAAGATATTCGAAGCGCTCAAAGCCGGCGCCAATGGCTATATACTGAAGAAGACCGCCCCCGGCAAGCTCCTCGATGCGCTTCGCGAGCTGTATGAAGGCGGCGCCCCCATGAGCAGCCAGATCGCCCGCAAAGTCGTCAACGCCTTCCAGGTCCGCACACCCGGCGACGACCCGACCTCCGATGCGGGCACCACCACGGCTTCCCCAAAAACGATCAGCATTCTCTCCAATCGCGAGAACGAAATACTCGAACTCCTCGCCCGGGGCATGCTATATAAGGAAATCGCCGCCCGTCTCTATATCAGCCAGGAAACAGTCCGCAAACATGTCTATCACATATACGAAAAGCTGCATGTGAACAACCGCGTGGAAGCCATCAACAAATTTTACGGCCGCTAAAAAACTACCACTTCGTGGTATTTTTTGTCTTTTGCGAGCCCTCTACCTTTGTTAGGGCTCGCACAATCAAATACGATTACCCATTAGTCATTTTACCTTGTCTTCTGTCCGGTCCGACCGACCGGACTATTTTATCTCCCTCCGGCCCAAGCCCGGCCTCCAACGCCCATCCTCCAACGCCCAATCCCATCCTCCTTCGCCCGCCTCCAACGCCCAATCCCATCCTCCAAGCCCGGCCTCCATGCCCCCTGCGGCCCCTACCAATTCAACTCCAGCTTATTATTCTTCCTGTCCACATCCGCCATCCGCTGCGACGCATCGATCTCCACCGCTTTGATATCGGTCAACCGATGATTCACCGTAAACGTATACGTCGGGTCCGTCCACTTCCACGCCTCATATACCGTCCACGGCATCGTCCAATCCTCCCTCGGCTTCTCCCCGAACATCAGATACTGCGGGATATACGCCATCTCCTTCGAACCATCGCGATACGTCACCGTCACATCCAGCGGCATCGGCATATTGCCCACCATCTTTAACCGGATCTTCGTCTTGCCATCCTGCTCCCACAAACTGTCAATGCCATAATCGATCGTCTTCGTCGTATTGATCCAATACTCCTTATACCAATCCAGCTTCACCCGGCTCACCTTCTCCGCCACCCGTACAAAATCGTTCGCATTGGGATGCTTGAAACGCCATTCTCTATAATACTCCAGCAGGATCCTGTCCCTTACCGAATCACTCACGATATAGCCCAGCTGTTCGAGGAACATATCTCCCATGGAATAAGCGGCGATCTCATATGCAAAATTCGTGTTGTAATGATCCGAATGCGTAGTCAATGGCTCCTGCAATCCGCTCTTCGCCAGGGCAAAGTACGAGCTGTACGATCGGGAATGGAACAACGGTAACCCTATGGCGCTATCCTGCTTCACGCGGTCCTGCAGACCCTGGTCCTCCGGATGCAACCGCGCCTCCTCCCGATGATACCAGGCGCTCACCCGCTGCTCCGCATACGTGGTAAACCCTTCATCCATCCAGGGATACATCGATTCATTGGTGCCCATCATGCCCTGGTACCAGCTGTGCATCCATTCGTGGAATGCCGTTCCAAGACTGGGCCCGTTGATCAGCGTACTCATCGGGTATTCCATGCCGCCGTCTCCGCCATGCACAAACGAATACTGCTTCCACGGATACGGCCCGAAAGTCTTCTCTATATACGGTAAGACGACTACCGCTGCATCCGCCACAATATTCCACAACGTGTCCTGACGTGGTTCGTTATTCTTGTTCTTGTACAATACGTTGATGACCCGGCCATCCTTGAGACGCCTCACAAGATGATGATACTCCG